>JAPYTO010000014.1 GCA_029941865.1 Fuerstiella sp.
AGAATCAGGTACTGCACGGCTCGCGGGCCGGCACCCCATGACACCAGTGGCTTCAGCCACTCCGGAGATTCGTCAACCTTCGGGCGGGTGCGTCGCACAAGGTCCACGGCGAATTCGTAAATGTGCTGCGGTACGGGGACTCGTCGCACAAGGTCCTGAAACCGCTGTACGGATTCTGAGTCCAGCACCGTTTCCAGGGCTGGCAGAGAGGCACCTGTGGTGGTGCGGGCGATTTCGATTTCTTCCAACCGCGACGGATAGTCGACGCTGATCAGAAACATGAAACGGTCCAGCTGCGCTTCCGGCAGCGGGTAGGTTCCCTCCTGTTCCACGGGATTCTGCGTCGCCAGCACAAAGAACGGAGGTGCCAGCGTGTACGGTCGGCCGACGACGGTGACACGATGTTCCTGCATCGCTTCCAGCATTGCGGCCTGAGTTTTGGAGGGGGCTCGATTGATTTCGTCGGCCAGGACGATGTTGGCAAACACAGGTCCTTTCATGAATTCGAATTCGCGCCGCCCTTCGGCTGTTTCCTGCAGAATATCAGTGCCGGTGATGTCCATGGGCATCAGGTCAGGTGTGAACTGAATGCGGCTGAAGTTCAGCGACATCGTTTCGGCCAGGCGACTGATCAGTAGAGTCTTGGCGAGCCCGGGGACTCCCATCAGCAGCGCATGTCCTCGTGCGAACAGGCAGATGGCCAGTTCTTCGATCACCTTGTCCTGCCCCACGATGATTTTGGCCAATTCTGCTTTCAGGTTTTGATAAACCTGCCGCAGTTCGTCGATCGCGGCAACGTCGTCGGCATGCAGTTCTGTGGTCGGGGCGGTCGTTGTTGACATTAAGAACTCGTTCTGATTGCGTGAAAGAAAGCAGGATGTTGCAGTAATGCGGACGTGCATTCCACTGTCGTCAGCTCAATACGTTACTTCGGAATCTCAATCGACATTGATCCGCCATTGGCGAGGTTCAGCACATGTGCTGCGCGTTCCGTGAAGTGGAAGTGAGCCTTCAGTGTTTTCCAGACGTCCTGTTGTGGCGGCGTCAACATGGATACATCCTGTTGCGACATTCTGAACAGTGGAAGCAGAATTAAAGCCACGTCCGCAAGATGGATCGTTGACTGGTTGAACGTGACTCCATTCTCTGGAACGCAATCGTAGACAAGCTTTGTCAATTGTGATCGCTGGTCCTGGTGCAGCCATAATTCTCTGTCCAGGAAGCCGACAATCGTTGCCGCATCAGCCTGACGCCGGGATTCGCCCCGAATCCGAGCTGCATGCCGTGTGCCGTTCGCGAACTTCGCCACGGCTCGTTGCCAAATCGAATTCTGGTCGATGAGAGCGAGATCAACCGCTCTGGCCGGAAACGAAACATTTCCACCGAACTGACCACCTCGTACTGCGATACGCTGAGTAATGGTCGTCAGAATGTTTTGGGTCTTTTTCTTCCACGCACGGACGATGTCTTCGGCAACACCCTTGGCAGCGACCATCAGGTGTCTTGTCTGGGATTCGGACAGATCGTCTACGGCCTGATGGTAGCTGGCACGAACAGCACATGCCTGATACACACGGTCTCGCTGGATGGCTGCACATTGTTTCAGTTGGTCGTGCCACTGCTCCGCACTTTCGCTTGGCCTGAGACGAAGGTGTCGCTGATTGATGTCCTGAACGTTTTTCCTGTCGGTTGCCGAGAATCCCTGTGCTCTGGTTTCCTGGATGTCGGTCAATACGTTCAGGTGGTCACCAGTCTGCATCAACGAAGCGATCGACGATTGTTTGTAGAAATACGACTGAGGGAACAGCGAGATTGATTGCCCAGGCAGGTTTTTCACACGAGACGGCAGTGTTGTTCGAAAGTGCTCTCGTTGCTCCACCGTCAGAAACAGTTCAGCATCCATAATGTTGATGGTCTGCTCGGTCATGCAATCCACTTGAAACTGCCGTCTTTCAGCAATGGCTGCGTTAAAGGCTTCTGTTTGCTCAACGGTCAGCAACGATTGCAGTGAATTGATCGGTTTCAGAAATCGCACCAAATCGATTTCGTCTGCGGCTCCCGGTTGCAGGGTGAAGTTTATCGGAAACGTGTCACCAAAATTGCGGCTGCCGTTTGCGCTGCGAGGTTTCTGTAGCCATTTTCTCTGAGACCTGTCCACGTTCTGCCGGCAAATCGCTGCCAGTTTCGCCGTCTGTTCGTCTGACAGGTCGCAGACAACCGCGACCCAGTCTTGTGTCGCCCGTGAATACGCCTGCAGTCGGCCAAGGCGTCGCTCGATTTCATCAGGTTGCGGCACAGGAACCAATGGCAATCGCCGCAGTGCCCGTGTTGCTGATGATTCTGGCAATGGCTGTCGTGCCCGCCGCTGGCTGGAACGCGTTACAGCGCTGGGGATCATGGTTTTTCTGGCCAGCGGCGAGGATCCAAATTTCGGGAAGTACAGTCAGAATCTGCGTGCGGCGGTCCGCAGCATGATTACGGCACAAAACAGCGCCACCGGTTATCTGGGGAACAGTATGTATCACCACGGATTCGGCATGCTGGGTCTGTCCGAAGTTTACGGAGTTCTGGACGAAGACACCTTGTGGGGCGACTTTGACAACGCGTCACGGCGATCCATCGGAGAAGCCCTGGAACTTGCCGTCCGTTGCGCCGTGACGGCGCAGAAGAATAATTCCTGGGGAGGCTGGCGTTATTCGCCCTCACAAAATGACTCTGATACGTCCGTCGCCGGTGCGGTGTTGATGGGATTGTTCGCTGCCCGCAACGCGGGTGTCAAGGTGCCCGATGAGTGCATCGACAAGGCGGTCGATTATTTCCGGAAGATCGCGAAGAGACGCTGTCTTATGTCCACTGGATCCCCATGAACGCGCGGGAGCCTGAGTGGGATTCGTTCGAAAGTACCGCAACAGACTCAGCCGGGCACGATCTGATTGGCAAGCCGGCCGTTGACTTTGAATTGCCCACTCTTGATGGCGGAACTTTCCGACTGGGCGACCATGCTGACAAGGTCGTGGTCCTGGACTTCTGGGCAACGTGGTGCGGACCGTGCATCGCTGCATTGCCCGAGTACATTTCTGCCACGGAAGCTTTCCCATCGTCCGACGTGATATTTGTGGCCATCAACCTGGAAGAATCTCCGGACCGTATTCGTGCCTTTCTGGACCGTCAGAATCTGTCACCGAGCGTTGCTCTGGATCGTGGTTCTGTCATTGCCCGACAGTTTGGCGTTTCCGGCATTCCTCACACAGTGGTGATTGGTCCGGGCCGTATCGTCAAACACGTGAAAGTGGGGTTTTCAAAAGATGCCGGTGAGCAAATATCGGCTGTGATCTCGGAACTGCTGGAAGAACGTACAGACGTTGACTGATTCCGTTGTTTTCTCTGTGTCCCTCCGTGTCTCCGTGGTGAAAAAAGCGACTGAACCACGGAGACACGGAGGGACACAGAGAGAGTGAGAAGCGTTTTCTACTGTGTCGCCTTGTTGAACGACTCTTCACCGCCGACGATCGGCAGTTCGATGCTGGTTGCGTCCAGGTCGACTGTTAATTCCGTTCCCGGATCCGGCCACAGCGTGAAGTCACGATCGGTGGAAAAGATCATCAGGCCGATCTGCTGGCCGGCGGGAATGATCTGGTCGTCCGGCTGCAGGTCGAAGGCCAGATCGTAGAATTGCCCCGGAACCAGTGGCTCGCTTTCCGAGCGTGACTTCTGATTCTGTGGATCTGCCCAGCCACGAGTGATCACGTTCTCGTAGATTTTCGCTTTTTCGTTTGTGGACCACGGCAGTGAAACCAGCCAGACCGAGAAGTTGGCGGCGGGTTTGTTGCAGGACAGTCGTGTTCGCAGTCGAGCGGTACCGGAAATATGTACCGGTTTCTTTAGTTTTTCAGTCACGTACAGGAGGCGATGGTTCGTCCATTCCGCCTGAGCCAGCGTGGCTCCGTTGAATGAGAAGTTGTCCGTCAGAGTTTCCGTGCCGCGTTCTGACGCGTTTGTCCCGGTGAGCGAGCCGCGTTCTTTGCCGCCCGTACCCGGATGCAATGTGACTGGACTGGCTTCAGGATTCGGATAGTCGGCGTAGGGCGTGGGTTTATGCCGGTCGACGTTCTCTCGAACGATCCACGCCTTCGGATCGTCTTCGACGCCGTTTTCAATCCCGTACAGGTAACGCGTGAACCAGCGATTCATCATGCGTAGCGGCGGTGGTCCACCGTGTCCTGCCTGGTGGAAGTACGACTGCACGGGTACACCCTTCGCCTGCACGGCTTTGTAGATGCGGACGCTGTGTTCCGGCATGACGTTCCAGTCATTGAACGCATGCGCCATCAGCAAAGGGGCCTTCATTGGGCCAAGATCGTTCAGATAGTCACGCCCGGCCCAGAACGAATTGTAGTCGCCGGTAACGCGATCAAATCCATCGGCCATTTCTTTATCACGGACATTGCAGTTGCAGGTTTCCCGGCGTTCCGGATTGCCGCTGTTGATGTAGTTGTACAGAACGTCGATGTCTTCGCCGACGTATCCGCCCGGATGTCGAACCAGTCCGTGCGAGCGATAATAATGATAATACGACGTGTTGGGTGCGATGGGGATGATGGCTTCCAGTCCGTCGACACCGGTTGTCGCCGCTGCCAGGGGAATTGTGCCGTTGTAGGAAGTCCCGGTCATGCCTACCTTGCCCGTGCACCAGAATGCTTTGACCCTGTTGTTGCCGGTTGGTGTTGTGAAGCCCGGGGCTCGACCGTTCAGCCAGTCAATCACGGCTTTCGGTGCCAGCGATTCGTTATCGCCGCCGATAGTTGGACAACCCTGCGAGAGGCCTGTCCCTGGCGAAGCCGAATGAACGACGGCGAAGCCGCGCGGGACCCAGTCCTTCCAGTGTGACTTTGAAATCACGACGCGGCGGGTTTGCAGGGGAATCGAAGGTGGCGGAGCGTGCGGCTTTGGCGGCTGGCCTGGTTCCTGGCGTGGATCCCAGAAGAAATCTCGCGTGCCCGATGCCGTGCCGGAAAAGTACGGGCTGGACACATAGACTGCGGCGACTTTCAGCCCTTCGGTGTCAGTTTGCCGCTGCCGCGTGACACTGACGTGCATGCGGTCCGGTCGGCCATCGCTGTCAGAATCGAATTCCGTTTCCACCCACAGGTCGTGATGAATCCACTGAGTCTGGTCCTGAAACGCCGGCACAACCTGTGCTTCGCCATCGACGAATACAGGCGTTGCCTTTTTGCCGGTCTTTTGCAGGCGTGAACGATACACTGGCGTCAGCCGTTCAATGTCTTTCTCATCAGCCACTTTCAGCATGTCGCTCAGTTTGTCAACAAGAGGGAATTCCACACCGGCGTCGAATAGCGCGGCCACTTTTTCTGCCTTGTTCGCACAACAATAGTTGATGCGAATACCTGCTTTGCTGAGTTGTTTCGTGTGAGCCGAATCAACTGCATTGCCACCATACAGCTGAATGAAGTCAGCGTGCGAGGCGATGGTTTCATCGACATATTGCTGCGAATTTCCCTGACGTTCCATGTTGCAGATCAGGATGTTCGGCACGATCGTTTTGGCAGCAACCGCCGCATCGTGTCCGCAGGCCAGAAAGCACTGGTGAAGCCGGTTCATTTCGGAAATGACCACAGCGGTCTTTTTGGCAAGTTCCGCACCGCCTTTCAGATGAACGTTCAGCCAGATGTTGTCCGGCATCAGGGCTAACGCTTCTGTCAGAGTCGGGATGCGTTCGTCTTTGAACTTTTTATCTTTCCACGATCCGGCATCAAGCTTTCTGACATCATCAAAAGTTATTTTCGACACGGGGCCGCTGCCGTCGGTCGTGCGATCGAGCGTTGCGTCGTGCAGCAGCACCAGCCGCCTGTCCTTCGTCAGCGCCACATCAAACTCAATCATCTGCGCCCCAAGCATGATGGCTTCCCGAAACGCGGTCAGGGTGTTTTCCGGATGAGTATCACTGGCACCTCGATGAGCGCAGACGCCCCGCCCGGGCATCGCGTACGGAACCGCTTCGTCGGCGTGACCTGGTGCGGCTGAGCTGAGACATGCAGCCAGAATGGCAATTGGCAGTGAACAAACGGCGGAAGCGGTATGCATGGTTGATTCTCGGATGTCGAAACGAAAGACTTTTTTCGGCGTGGGCTGCGCGCTGTGCCGGTGTGGATTTCCAACTGTTTATTCTGCCGTGAGTCACGTCCGCTGAATCCGAGAAGTTCGCCTCTCGGAATCAGCGTGGCCATGGTGGGGAGAAATCTCACCCGGGAAGCTGCAAACTTAGTCACAGCGTGACAGAATTTCCCTCCGGCTGCGAGCATCAGCAGAAAGGTGATCGGCCGCGGGTGCGCTCACGGATTGCGGTTTTGAACCGGTGGATTGCCGTTGTGTAGGCTGCCAGCCTGCTTCATCATGGGGGATTGCAGGCTGGCAGCCTACACGACAGCCAGCTTCCATGCGGTCGCTCCGACTTCACAATCATGCATGACGGCACCGGTCGGTGGCCGAAGTACATGGGCCTGGCAATCAATCGCGGTGAAGCGGAGCCCTGCGGTTCGAAACTAAAGTCCGGCACACGCAGGTTCTGTCAGGGCTTCCTAATACTGGCTGGCGTACCTCTGAGGATCCTGTGAGAAAATCGCCTGGGTCTCGCGAGAACGGAACATGTATAGCCGGTCGCGATACCACAACGAATAGTCCAGAATTCCAGCAACCTCTTCATTCGTATTCACCAGCAACACAACATCGCTGCCACCTCCGGCTGGAGCATATCTGGCGGGGTTGGCTTCGAATGTGTCCCTGGCCTCCGGTGAACTGAAATAGTACGTCTTCAGACCAAACCTGGATTGGAACTCTTTACGTCCGTCTCGCAGTTCCCGTTGGTTCCGTAAAACGACAGGGCAGAAACCCTTGAACCCGGCCTGCCCGGCACGTGACATGATCCGGTAACGCTGGGCCTCACGTCGCGATTTTTCACTCAGCTGACGAAGTCGTTCCGGAGCCGGTTTAAGCTCAATCTGAGCCGCCAGTTCTCGTCCTGTTGGCACTGTGTCTGCAGCTGGCGTCCGGGCTGCTTCTGACGTGACTGAGGGCAACGGCACTTCTTCCTGTTCTAACAGAGGGATCTTAACGATCTGCGACGGCTTTTCCGGGGCAGCCGTTTGTTCGACTTCTTCCTGCGTCTGACCGGGGGCCGTTTCAGGTTCTTCGATCTCCGGCAGTGCCCGAGTCAGCGGGACGTCGGTCACCTCTACGGGGGCTTGCGATGAAGTCGTCGTTTCTTCTGTTCGCTCTCTGGATATCTGACCGTCGGCATCCAGTCGGTATCCGGTGAACGGATTGTTCGTCAGGTCACGCTCAGGTGCCTGTGATGGCACGGACGATTCGGGTCCCGCCGCAGATTCCTGAGCAATCGAATTTTGATCGGCGATCGATTCACTCGCATGTTGTGGTGGTGACGGCGGCGGACTTTCGTCTTCGCCAATGCGGGAATCATTGGTCAGCGATTCCAGGTCAAGCAACGTGTTTTCTTCGTCGGTCAATTCAGATGCATCAAACGGGTCGACGAAACCGTCGTCACGATAGACCTGATATTGCGGTGGTTGTTGGAAACGAGCATCACTTCCGGCTGGCTTTTGTGTCGCTGGCTGACCTGTGAGAGGTGTGTTTGTGGGCGGCACTTGAGCTGATGGAATCAATGGCTGTGCTGACTTTTGATTCACTTCGTTCGTCACACGTGGTTTGGCAGCACTGAAGGTCGATTGGCCATTTCCTTTTCGATATCCTGCGACCCTCGCTGGCACGGACTTGCCCGATCGTTGTGCATTCGAGTTCTGTTCATAGACGATCGGCGGTGGCGGTGGAACTGCAGGGATGGCTGGTCGTCCGGTCAGGTCCGAGTCCGTGAATTCTTCTCCCTCACCCGAATTCTTCGGCTTAAACGTGTTCAGGAATCGTTTCAGGAGACTGGGCTTCTTCGCATCGTCTCTCGATAACGCCTTAGGCTTCGCGGCGTCTTTCCTGTGTCGGACCATGCGAACCGCTGGGCCGTTTGTATTCGGCAATCCCTGTGGTCTCATTGACGGCATCGACTGGCCGTTTTCATAAAACAGCCTCTGCAGTTCGGCGTTGACCGCTGACGTTTTGTGAGTTTTTTGTTTGGCGCCCGGCTGATACTGGGCCAGCTGAATACCGGACGTTCGTCCGTTGGATTGCGGTACGGTTTTCAGTGCAGTCACGCTGACCGGACGCAGTGTGGCGGGTTCTGTTTGCGAAGAATATTTGTCAGGTGATGCCGTTTCAGCTGCACTGACATACAGTGGTGTTCCGGCAAGAGTTGCTGCCAGCAGACATCGTCGAACACTTTTTTGAGTTCTCATTTTCACTATTCCATTCAGGTATCGCAATTCCGATTGCGTTTGTGGACGCACCCGGGTCAACAGCCCCTAAAGACGGACGGACCTCACACGCGCAATGCAGGTCTCCGTGATCTGTATCGACTGTTTGGAAAAACGGATTTCCAACGGAAGTCACTGAAAACAGCTGTTGCGACGGATAGGACGCGTAGAAAGCGAACAGATCTCCAGACCCGGACAGTCTGTCCAGGCTGCCTGTCTTCACATCGGCCTCGCTTTCCACCAGAATGCGGGCGATTGCGGGTCGCGCGTGAGACGCGTTGTAACCAAGGTAAACGTTGAAAATTCTGGATTGCAAGGGACAGGGCGGACGAGACACCAGCGCTGTTCAGGAACGACACTCATGAGTACCGAAGAATCGATGTCCGTTGGTGACACGAAGTCCGTATCAGCGAACACTGTGGTGATCCGCGTGGAAGCGGGAGAGTCCACCATGCGTTCGGTGGGCCGTAGAATTCTGGTGGCGGTGCTGATGGCGTCTGTCTTCATGAACATGATGTTGCTGCTGAGTACCGCGGTCGAGACGACCTCGACGACGCAGGACGTGCAGCAGTCGCACCATTCCGGAGACGCGACAGCCGCGGCGAAACTGGTGGTGATCAACTTTTCAGGCACCATCATGCCCCCGTTCACCGGGCGATGGTTAGCACAGATCGAGCAGGCTCAGGAAGACGACGACGTCAAAGGCGTGCTGCTGGCGATCGACAGCCCCGGCGGACTGGTGGCCGACAGCCATCAGCTATACCACGAACTGCAGAAGCTGGCACAGAAAAAACCCATCTACGTCGCCATGAAGCGCATGGCAGCGTCCGGCGGTTATTACCTCGCGATGGGCATCGGAACAGAGGGCCGCATCTTTGCGGAACCGACGACGTGGACGGGATCAATCGGAGTGATCATACCTCGCTACAACGCCGCCGAACTCGCTGCGAAGATCGGAGTGACCGCCGAGCCTTTGGTCACCGGGCCGCTGAAGGGGTCGCTGAATCCGTTTCGCGATCTGTCTGACCTGGAACAGGAAGTCTGGGACGCGATTCTGAAGGACTCGTTTGATCGCTTCGTCGGCGTGATTGAGCAGAACCGATCCACGCTTGATGACGAACAGGTCCGCCAACTCGCCACCGGGCAGATCTACACCACCAGCCAGGCAATTGAAAATGGTCTGGTGGATGAAGTCGGCTATGAGGAAGAGGCACTGACGGCGCTGGCGGAGTCACTGAGTCTGTCGAAATACGAAGTGATCCAGTATTCGTCGATGCCAACGATCCTGGACGTAATTCTGGGCGCATCCGCTCAGACGAAGCACAGCTTTGCGGAAGAGTTGATGAGCGCGACCGTGCCCCGGGCGATGTATTATTGTTCATGGAATCCATGGGTGCCCGCGTACCGTGATTAGAGCGTGGTCAACAGTAAAAACGGGGGTTGCGTTTCATGCGGATTCGTTTAACGGTGAGCCGGAGGCATCGGTTTTTCGGGCCAAATCGAAGTCGCCTACGGCTTGCCGTTAAACGCACCACGCTATTCCGGGAATAACCGTTTTAGCTGCTCTGTCAGTTCACGCCGTGCTCGAAAGATGCGACTGCGGACCGTGCCGATTGGTATTTCCAGAATCGTCGCGATTTCGTCATACGAAAATCCATCGATTTCCTTCAGCACCAGCGGCTGACGAAATTCTTCTGCCAGCTTTCCCAGGGCGGTCTGCACCAACTGCACGTGTTCCTGACTCACCAGCTGGCGTTCCGGATTGGTGTCAACGTTCTGATCGACCGGAGACTGACCGGACGTCGCTACGTAATTGTCCAGCGATGTTGTTGACAGATGCTCCTGACGTTTACGACTGATCGCCGCGTTCATCGCGATACGGTACAGCCACGAATAGAAGGCGGCATCCTGGCGGAACGAATCCAGACGGCGCCAAGCCGATACGAAGGCCTGTTGAGCGATTTCCAAGGCGTCGTCGCGAGACCCCAGCGCCTGTGTCAGGCTGTGGACAAGGCGATCCTGATATCGGACCACCAACACATCAAATGCCTCCAGACTGCCTTCAACTGAAAGCGGAATCAGTTGATTGTCGGGAAGGTTGTCCAACGTCGGATAAACCTGTGCGGAAGTACGGTGGGTCGAAGCAGCCGTATCTTGCACGAAGTCAGACTCCGTCGCTACCCAGTTTGTCTGACGGAATTCAACACGCGCTGGGCGCGGGTCTCCCGACCCCGTCCTGTTGTGACCGTGAGGTCTCCCCGAACCCGGTTGGGCCGTTCAGGAGACCTTCGGTCCGCCAGCGGGTGTTGGTATCTCCACAATTCACTTCACCCTCCTTTTGGGAGGGTCGCGAGGAACGAGCGGGGAGGGCGGTTGTTGGAATCTCGCGACAACAATCAGGCGAAAACGCTCGGTGAACCCTCCCCTCGCTTAGGCTCGACCCTCCCGAAAGGAGGGTGAAATCTGTCGTCGCGATTCGTGTAAATACGTGTGCTCGCCGGAGAGTAAATCACTAACGCCATTCCCGCAAAATCAGTCAGCCCGGGCCGCAGCACCGCGTCTCCTTCAACGACCGGATGTTCCCGACCGGCTCTCTTTCAGTCCCTCATGCTTTTAGTTTGCCGTCGAATTTGCGATGCTGTTGCAATCCGTCTTTTCCCTCCTCCCAACGTAGCCAGCCTCATGAATGCCATAACGCTCCGCTTTCTAATGCGAACAGTCCCCGCCTTGTGTTTGATTGCCTGCGGTTCCGCAGCCCTGGCGGCTGACGCCATCGACATTGGCTCACGCCGCGAGCTGTTTGTCGACCGCCATCTGATTGACTCCATGTCGGACGGTGTGCAACTTCAGGTCCAGCAGCCTGAGCCCCAGGAAGTTGTGTTTGTCACGGGCGAACCATGGGAAGGAAACACGTGTGCGTATTACTCGATCTTTCAGGACGGCGATATCTATCGGATGTATTATCGGGGCTCTCATGCCGTCGATATGAAGTCGGCGCATCCTGAGGTTACGTGTTACGCCGAAAGCAACGACGGCATTCACTGGACGAAGCCGAAGCTTGGGATCTATGAATGGGAAGGGTCGAAGGAAAACAACATCGTCTGGACTGGTATTGGTACTCATTGTTTTGTGCCCTTTCGCGATGCCAATCCCGATTGTTCGGCCGACGCGAAATACAAGGCGATCTCGAGAGGGCGACCGCTGGGGAAGAAGGGGCTGTACGTCTTCAAATCGCCCGACGCCATTCATTGGTCGCTGATAAAGGACGAGCCGGTGATCACGGACGGCTATTTTGATTCTCAGAACCTCGCGTTCTGGGATCCCGTGACAAAAAAGTACGTGGGTTATCACCGTACGTTCACCAATAAAGTTCGTTCAATCCTGATGTGCACGTCCGACGATTTCGTGACATGGTCAACGCCAACCCCGTTGACATACCCGGATGCTCCCAATCAGCATCTGTATACGAATGCCATTCGTCCCTACTTCGCAGCGCCGCACATTCGGGTTGGATTTCCAACCCGGTATCTGCCAAAGACCCAGCAGGTGGAGCCCGTGTTTATGTCAAGCAGGGACGGAGTCACCTTTCAACGGTTCAGCGAAGCGATCATTCCGCAGACAGCACCTGAAGATCGAGATGGCAACCGTAGCAACTACATGACGAATGGCCTGCTTGAATTGCCAGGCCGTCCCCACGAACTGTCCGTTTACGCAACCGAAGCATACTACACCGGACCCGACAGCCGAGTTCGTCGTTTCACGTACCGCACAGACGGTTTCGTCGCCCTGAACGGTACTGGTGAGGTGCTGACCAGGCCACTGGCGTTTGACGGCAATGTCCTGACGTTGAACTATCGCTGTGCGGCAAATGGGTCGGTTGGCATACAGTTGTGCGATGCTGACGGAGAACCTATTCCGGATTTCAAAAGTGCCCGACTCACCGGCGACGAAATCGATCACGGGGTTCACTGGCTGTCAGGGAAAACACTCAACAAGTTGTCGGGCCGAGTTGTTCGGTTGCGGCTGAGTCTGAAGGATGCCGACGTGTTCGCGTTTCAGTTTATGGACAAGTAATGTTGGCAGTCTCGCTGGGCGCGGGTCTCCTGACCCCGTCCGGGTGCCGATCGCCCGGTCTCCCCGCATCAGGTTGACGCCTGTGCAAGGAAATGGAGACCTTCGGTCAGCCGGACTGCGGGGTCAGAGACCCTCGCACAGCGGCGGTGGATTTGACGCGGTGAAGACAGGTACTCAGACAGGTACAGTTTCTTTGGCGAGAGGTGTTGACCATGCGTGGACAAATTTCGGTGCTTCTTCTTCTGGTCGCAGGATCCGTCTGCCGGGCTGACGACGAGACAAAACCTGACCGGGAAAAGGTCGAGCGGTCGAACCAATACGAAGTCGACGACATCACAGTGCCGGCTGCATTTGCCGATGAACCGATTCGCGATCTTTCCGTAGATCAGGCGGCAAATTATCTGGATGACGGGGCGCTCGGATGGTCACGACAGAAAAAGTGCATCACCTGTCATACCAACGGAACGTACCTGTTCATTCGCCCACGTCTCACAAGTTCTCTGGGCCTGCCGTCGGAAGGGGTGCGTCAGTTCTTTCTTGATGAACTGGCAAAGCTGGAAGCGACGAATCACAAGCGGCTCAAGAGTGGAACTCGGCCGGCTCAGGTGATTTACGCAGCGGCTGGGTTGGCTGAATGGGACGCGCATGTCTTTCACCAGGGTTCGGCGGAAACCGATGCTGCATTGAAGCTGATGTTCGATCTGCAGGACGACAACGGCGCGTGGACATCACTCGACTGCTGGCCACCCTTCGAATCGAGCGCGTATCAGGAAGCGACGATGGCAGCGATGGCCGTTGGAGCTTTCCCGCAGTGGCTGCCTTCGATTCAGGATCCGGACCTGCTGGAGCGTGTGGAACGATTAAGAACGTACCTGCGTGATACAGAGCCGCCGCACGAATACGCGAGGGTTCTGAAACTTTGGACTTCAAAGCGGTTTGATGGAATTCTTGATGCTGACGAAGAGCAGGCCATCGTTTCCCTGATCACTCAGAAACAGCAGCCTGATGGCGGCTGGAGTCTTCGCACCTTCGCGGCGCCCGAGCAATGGGGAGGTGGCAACCGCGCCGAAAAAATTCGTGCCGAATCTGACTTCGGCTCACCAGCCAGCGACGGCCATATGACAGGCTTGGCACTTATTGTGCTGCAACAATCCGGTCCGGATTGTGACAGGGAGTCCGTAAGCCGTGGGCTTAACTGGTTGAAGGGAAATCAGCGAGTTTCCGGACGCTGGTGGACTCGTTCGTTGAACACCGACAAGGCGCATTTCATTACGTACAGCGGAACAGCTTATCCGCTGCTGGCGCTTCATTTGGCGGGTGAACTGTAAAAGCGTCGGGAAAGGGGGCCCTTTCCCGACGTCGCGCTGACGTGTACAGATCACTCGTTGGTCGTTGTCGGATCTTTCTGATCTTCGCTCTTCTGTTCGGCTTTGTCCGCAGGTTTGTCGTCTGATTTCTTGTCATCCGCACTCTTTTTGTCGGCCGGTTTTTTCTTTGGCTCTTTCACGATGTTAAAACCTGCCGACGTTCGTTTTCCGACAGCCGGCTTTAATTCTCGCAGCCAGATGTTGCGGAACTTGACGGGGTCTCCGTGAAACTGCAGCGAGATCGGTCCTGTCTCGGCGTGAGGCGTGTAATGAGGTGCGTCGACGTAGCTGCTGGGGCCGAGCAATTCGAAATGATTCAGCGCCAGGACGCCGTTGTGAATCAGAGTGACGTAACACGGCGTTTCAACATCGCCGTTGACCTTAAAGACCGGTGCTGTAAAAAAGATGTCGTACGTGTTCCATTCGCCAGGCTTTCGCATGGCATTGGCCATTGGTGGAGTCTGTTTGTAGATCGATCCGGCCTGGCCATCAAAGTAGGTTTCGTTCTGAAACGAATCCAACACCTGCACTTCGTACTTGCCCATCAAATAGACGCCGCTATTGCCGCGTCCCTGTCCAGTCCCTTTGAGCTCCGTGGGAGCCGACCATTCCAAATGCAGCTGAATATCGCCGAAGTGCTGCTTCGAAACGATTCCTGTCTTTCGAGGAATCGCGATGCCATCCTGAACCAGCCACTGATCACCATTTTCGAACGCCGACAGATCTCGACCACCAAACAGCACGATGGCGTCTGACGGAGGCTGATCGTCGGTGGCTCCGGGAGTAACGATGGGAGGCTGCTGCCACTCCACTCCGCTTTTCCATTCCTGAGCGAAAGTGGATGAGATCAGGGACAGAACCACGGCAGAATGCAGGCAATATGTGCGAAACGTCATCTTGGGTTATCTCCGGTTCGGTGAGAAAAGCTTGACAGGGTGGCATATCGTGGCATTCAACGGAAGCCGATGCAATTGGCGAAGTCTGAGAAACACGCGTCTTCCGGATCTCGGTTTTGCAATCTTCTGAAGGTCCTCTTCGTGGCTGCTTGAACTCGTGTTTGGTGGCTGGAATACTTCCGCTGGCGAAAGGTGGCAGCAGCACCAGGCTGTTCTGCCAACGTTAACGATCCACTTCATTCATGTCGGAACTCTGCTTTTTGTGTGTTCCGGCGTACGGATATCAGACTGACGGAACACCGAAATGCTTTGGGAAATTGAAATTCTGCCGTCTCAGGATGCTCGTGACCACGAAGGCCTGCGAATTCTTGCCGACGCCAAAAGTCTGGGAATCGATTCCCTGGCCCAGGTGCGTTCTGCTCGGTCGTTTCTGATTGAGGGGGAACTTACCGAAGCCGACGCCGGCAAAGCGGCTGAGGTGCTGCTGTGTGACGGCGTTGTTGAGCGATTTCGAGTGAATGCGCTGCCGGACATCTCGTCGACCGGTGGAGGTTGCCTGAACGTTCTGCTGCATCCCGGTGTCACCGACAGCGTTGCCGACAATGCCGTGAAGGCCCTCTCTCAGCAAAACCTGAATGTCACTGCCGTCGCCACCTGTCGCAAGTACTGGCTGACCGGCGAACTTTCGGCAGCCGAACAGTCGCGCGTTTCCTCCAAGGTGATCGCTAACGACGCGATCGAATACGTCGTTAGTGGCCCGTTGCAGTTGACTGACCTGCACGTTGGCAGCGACTACAAATTTGAACTCGGCACCGTTGCGATCCGCAACATGGACAGCGATGATGAATTGATGAAGCTGTCCGCCGACGGACAGCTGTATCTGCAGCTTGCCGAAATGCAGACGATCCGCGACTACTTCAAATCGCTGGATCGAGATCCCACCGACATCGAATTGGAGACCATCGCTCAAACGTGGAGCGAACACTGTTCTCACAAGACGCTCGCAGGTCGCATCCACTACGTCGAAACTCAGGATGGAAATACGGTCCGCGAGATCCAGTTCGACAACATGTTGAAGGAAACCATCTTCAACGCCACCGTCACTATTCGTGAAAACCTGGGCGCTGACGATTGGTGCGTCAGCGTGTTCAAGGATAACGCCGGCATCGTGACGTTCGACGAAAATCAGGACGTCTGTATCAAGGTCGAAACTCACAATCATCCCTCTGCGATCGAACCTTATGGCGGTGCCAACACGGGACTGGGCGGCGTCATTCGTGACCCGATGGGCACGGGCCTGGGAGCTCGACCAGTCTGCAATACCGACGTCTTTTGCTTTGCCAGACCGGATTTTCCCGCCGACGAACTGCCGCCCGGTGTGTTGCATCCCAAAGCTGTGATGGAAGGCGTTGTGTCCGGCGTGCGGGACTACGGCAACCGCATGGGCATTCCGACCGTTAATGGAGCTGTCTATTTCGACGATCGTTATCTCGGCAATCCATTGGTGTACTGTGGCAACATCGCCATGATTCCTCGCGACAAAAGCGAAGGCCTTGTTTCACCTGGTGATTTGATTGTGGCTGTTGGTGGACGAACGGGTCGAGACGGAATTCACGGAGCAACATTCTCGTCCGCCGAATTGACGGAAGACAGCGAAAGCATCAGCGGCGGAGCTGTGCAGATCGGCAACCCGGTCACCGAAAAAATGGTCCTTGATGTTCTTCTGGAAGCGCGTGATCGCAACCTGTACACCGCCATCACCGACTGCGGTGCTGGTGGCTTCAGTAGTGCGGTCGGTGAAATGGGGGAAGAAACCGGTGCGGAAGTCTGGCTGGACAAAGCTCCGTTGAAGTATTCCGGTCTGTCGTACACCGAAATCTGGATCAGTGAAGCTCAGGAACGAATGGTGTTGGCCGTTCCGGAAAGCCACGTTGCAGAATTTGACCAGCTTTGTCGTTCGGAAGGAGTCGAAGCCAGCGTCATCGGCAAGTTCACCGACACCAAAGAGCTTGTGCTGAAATATGAAGACAACGAAGTCGGTCGAGTCACCATGAAATTCCTCCATGACGGCCGTCCACCAGTAATTCGCGAAGCCACATATGAGATCACCGAACCGTGTGTCAGTGCTGTGACGCCGACTGAGCCAGCGGCGCGCGTTTCGATTTCAGGCGATGACATCCAAAATATTGACTTCACCGACTATACCGACGACCTCAAAAAAATCCTCGGTTCACTCAACGTCGCCAGCAAAGAGTGGATCATTCGTCAATACGATCACGAGGTGCAGGGTGGCAGCGTCGTCAAACCACTGGTGGGCATCAACAACGACGGTCCCTCTGATGCGGCTGTTGTGCGACCGGACCTGACGTCCACTCGGGGTCTTGTGATCAGCTGCGGCATGAATCCCTGTTACGGCGATCTCGACCCGTACTGGATGGCTGCCTCTGCCATCGACGAAGCCATGCGTAACTGCGTGGCTGTGGGAGCCGATCCGTCAAAGATTGCGATTCTGGACAACTTCTGCTGGGGCAACACCGAACGTCCGGAAACACTGGGCACCCTTGTTCGGGCGTCCCTTGCCTGTCAGGACATTGCCGTCGCTTACGGTACGCCGTTCGTCAGTGGCAAAGACAGTCTGAACAACGAATTCAGTTACGAAGACAAGGACGGCAACCGCCAAACCGTGGCTATCCCGTCCACGCTGCTGATCACTGCTCTCGGTCAGATTGACCACGTCGAACAAGCCGTCACGATGGACCTCAAAGCACCTGGCAACAAGCTGTGTCTTATTGGTGTCACCCGAGATGAACCCGGCGGCAGCCACTTCAATCTGGTGCATGGGCTTACTGGAGGCGCAGTGCCTAAAGTCGACAGTGATGAAGCCGTCAAGGTGTTTGCCGCCGTCCATCAGGCCATAAAGAAAGGCCTGGTCCGCAGTTGTCATGACCTCAGTGAAGGCGGCCTTGCGGTTGCTGCGGCAGAGATGGCGTTCGCGGGTGGTGTAGGAGCAAAGATCAATCTGACTGACGTCGCAGTGCCGTCCGACGGATCCGACGACGACGGGTTGACGTTTTCCCGAGGAGAGGTTTCCAATGCGGCGGCCGTGTTGTTTTCCGAAAGCAACACTCGATTTCTGGTCGAAGTCGAGGAAGCGAAAGCCGCCGAATTTGCCACTGTGATGGGAGACCTTGTCTATACCTGTGTTGGTGAAACCACGGACGACGAAACTCTGCAGATTCTCGGCAATGGCGAGAAACCCGTCGTCAGCGAGTCGCTCGCAGCCCTGAAGGAAAGCTGGCAGAGCCCGTTGAATCTCTGATTGTCACAAGGCCCGGATTTTTCTGTTTATCTCACACCACCCAATAGTCCGGGGCCGGAAGCTCGCTCGCGGTGGCTCGTTGACGGTGTTTTGTGTCGACGCTGGGACAACGAAAGGGTAAACTGGATGCCCCACCAGATTCCTCCCTCCATCATTGCTGAGTGCATCTATGCTTTCCGTGCCGGGGCCTGCTTCAGTCAGTCGAAAACTATGTCACGGCGTTTCACGCCGAGACGCTTTGCGCGTCGGTGGTCTAGGCGCCGCCGGTCTGAGCCTGCCGCAGTTGTTGAGAGCCGAAGCAGAATCCGGGGTTGCGGCCAGTCGACGTCACAAGTCCGTGATCATGATTTATCTGTGCGGAGGGCCTCCGCATCAGGACATGTACGACATCAAGTCGGCGGCACCAACCGAGGTTCGCGGTGAATTTCAGCCCATCAGCACCAGCGTGCCGGGTATTGAAATTTGTGAGTTGCTGCCCGGAATCGCGAAGAACATGGACAGGTTCGTTCCGATTCGATCCATGGTCGGCGCAAAGGATGCCCACTATTCGTATCAATGCATGACAGGCTATCACGAACAGAATGCGGCTGCCGGCGGATGGCCTCACTTCGGTTCCGTGGTGAGTCATCTTGAGGGACCGGTCACCCCCGGGACGCCACCGTTTGTCAGCTTGTGTTACACGACGAAACATCGACCCTACAACGAACCGAGTCCGGGATTTCTGGGCCTTGGGCATTCGTCATTTTCGCCAAAGGGACCGGGACGAGACGATCTCGTGCTGCAGGGAATCACGGCCGATCGACTGGGGCATCGGCATCAACTGCTGACGTCATTCGACAGGTTGCGACGTGACTGTGACGCCAGTGGAAAAATGGAAGGGATGGACGTGTTCACTCAACAGGCCATGGGAATCCTGACTTCTCCGGACCTGTTTAATGCGTTGGACGTGTCGCAGGAAAGCAAACAGACTCGCGATCGCTACGGCGTTCAGGACGAAAACAAGCCACGCGGTGATGCGGCGCCGATGTGCCCTCAGAATTTTCTTGCCGCCCGGCGGCTGGTTGAAGCCGGCGCACGAGTTGTGACTGTCAATTACAGTTTCTGGGACTGGCATGGCAGCAACTTCAAGACCGGTCGTCAGGAACTGCCAATCTTCGACCTGGGTATCACGGCGCTGATCGAAGATCTTCACGAACGTGGACTGCAGGATGACGTAACCGTTGTCGCGTGGGGCGAATTCGGGCGAACACCGAAAATTAACAACAAGGCCGGTCGCGACCATTGGCCGCGAGTGTGCAGTGCGTTACTGGCCGGCGGAGGGATGAAAACCGGGCAGGTGATCGGGGCCACGGACCGTCTTGGTGGCGAAGCTGCTGACCGCCCGGTCACGTTTCAGGAAGTCTTCGCAACGATTTATCACAACCTCGGCGTTAACCTTGATTCGGAACGCGTTTTCGACTTCCGAGGTGTGCCGCGAACTTTCATCGAACCAGGCGTTAAACCTATCGCGGAGCTGATTGGCTAGCGCATATCGTCCATTCCCTCACCTGCCGTTGCCAGCGAGCGAACGATGTTTCCCTTTCCCGTCGAATTGCATTCGCACCGCCCCTCACGGCGCGACCTTTTGCATTTAGGGACTGGCCTGGGAGCGGTGAGTGCGCTGTCGGCGCTGAAATCCGCCGGTGCGGCTGCGGCGTCCGTCGTGAATGCACAGGGGACATCGAAGACCATTCGTTCGTGCATTTTCGTGTTCTATTACGGCGGCCCAAGTCATCTGGATACGTATGACATGAAACCCGATGCGCCGGATTCCGTGCGTGGCGAATTTTCCAGTATCGCCACGTCGGTGCCGGGGCTGCGGATCTGCGAACACATGCCTCACATGGCGCCAGTCATGCACAAAGTGGCACTGGTTCGCAGCATGCATCACACCAATCGGCTGCATGATTCGGCGTCGACGGAAACGCATACCGGACGCCAGGGACCACAGGGAGATCGAGAAGAGTTCGGCCCCATCAGCCAGTTTTATCCGTGCCATGGAGCCGTGCTGACGATGTTGCGATCCAGTCAGCAGCTCGACGTGCCTCATGCGATGCTGCCCTGGCAGTTTCACAATGTCGTCACCACGCCGTGTCAGGGAGGCGGCTTCCTGGGACACCAATTCGACCCATTGCTCGTGACGGGGGATGCCCGGCATGCGCGCTATGAAAGCGACCAGCTGAACCGGCCGGCCGAACTGACTTCTGACCGTATGCTACAGCGGGAAGCACTGCTCAGCGGGCTGGATATTGACTCCCAATTGGCCGGTCATGTGTCACCGTTGGGCGTCTACCGGCAGAGAGCTCACGAGCTGCTGCGTTCATCGGTTCTGCAGAACGCATTGCAGATCGAACAGGAAGCGACTGCGACACGAGAACGTTACGGGATGCGCGAACCTGAAGCACTGCCCGGCGACGGTGCGGCGGCCGCTGCCCCGGCTCGCAATCTTCGAGGTCAGAATCTTTTGCTGGCCCGTCGGCTGGTCGAAGCCGGAGTACGTTTTGTCAATGTTCACGACTTTCGGCAGCAGGGGCAGAACTGGGATTCGCACAGCCAGAACTTTCATCAGCACAAACGATATCTGTTGCCACAGGCAGACCAGGCTCTGGCTGCCCTGATTGAAGATCTGGACGAACGAAATCTGCTGGACTCCACACTGGTCGTCGCGCTCGGCGAATTCGGACGGACGCCAAAGATCAACGGCAATGCGGGTCGGGACCATTGGCCCGACTGTTACACCGTGCTGCTGGCCGGCGGTGGAATTCGTGGCGGATCCGTCTACGGTTCCAGTGACCGAACCGGTGCGTACCCGGAGACGAATCCGGTCACGCCGGCCGATCTGGCTGCCACGATTTACTGGTGTTTCGGTCTGGCCCCGCACTCCGAGATTCGTGATCGGGCAGGGCGTCCACATCGCCTCGCGGACGGTCGTCCAATCACGGACATATTTGCGTAGACCACGCCACTGGATCGGTGACGGCTATTGAATTTCCAGTAGCTCAACAACGAAGTGCAGCGTCGCGTTCGGGGGCACTGCAGCGCCGGCACCAGCGGCGCCATAGCCCAGGTCGGACGGAATCCACAGTTCAATCATTCCGCCCTTGCCAACCAGCTGCATACCTTCCGTCCATCCTGCGATCACGCCGTTCAATGGAAACGAGATCGGTTCTCCCCGGCTATAGGAGCTGTCGAATTCGCTGCCGTCGTCCAGCCAGCCGCGATAATGCACCGTGACAGATCTGTCTGCAGTCGCTTTTTCTCCCTCAGACGTTCTGAGAATCCGATATCGCAGGCCAGAATCCGTGGTCTGAAACTCTGCAGGAGCATCCGCGTCAACTTCTCCCGCTCCTTCGCGAAGCTCGACCTTATCCAGAAACGTTACGGCCTCTGTGGAATCAGAACCTGAACTTTCAGCCGACGCCGTAGGAGGCAGAGCCGCCTCGTTCACCTCTGGAGCGGACTCGGCGCATCCGGTCATTAGAAAACACGACAGCACGAACATAGTAAACAGCGTTTGTTTCATCGAAATCTACCTCAAGCACGACGGAATGACACTCAGAGCAGGGCATGTTGTGGTGCCGGATCGCCTGAGTCAAGGCTGCGACCATCCGCCGGAGTAAGATTCAGCCGTCGTGCGTCAGAAATCGCGTCAGAAACAAAAGCAGCCGCGTTTGCCGGAACGCGAGAAGCTCTCGCACTCCGGCAAACGCGGCTATGAACTTGATCTGGTTCGGCCGTTCTTAGTGGTGGTGTACGCCGCCACGACGACCGCGGTGATAGTCGTAATGCCCTGGCTGTACGTGCAGGTGATTGCCGTGGCGATAGACCGTTGTGGGATGATAATCGTAGTGCCCCCGAGTGCGATAACTGCTGGTGCGGTGTGACCCATACCCGTAGCTCGGAGAGCTGCCGTATCCGATGGAAAAAGAGCTGCGGGGAGAATAGCTGCTGTAGCCGATGCTGAGCCTCGAACCGCCGTAGCCGTAGCCACCGCCGTACCCATAACCACCGCCGTAGCCGCACTGTGCGGAAGCGGTGTCAGCCGTGAACGCCAGAACCATTGCCCCTGCAAATACTGCAACCATTAAACGTTTCATTGTCTTCTCCCTGTTTGCGTCGTGCGAAACCAAAATGAACAACTGACAGGGAGTATTGCGAACAACATGCCGTTAATGCCGATTCTTCCTAAGTACCGTGCTGAATTGATTTTGAGTGACAGCGGCATCGGAAAATCCTCGGCCGCACCCGTGGCAAATGCGCAACAGGATGTATTCAATGTGATGACATGTTGTTATTTCAGACCCCGGCGAATCAGGAGCGCATCGACGGTTGGTTCCTGTCCACGAAACGCCTTGTACGATTCCATGGGGTCGCGGCTGCTGCCTCGGGAAAGGACTTCCGACCGAAACCTGGCCCCGTTTTCGATCGTCGCTCCGCCGTTGGACTGCATAAAGGCGAACGCATCGGCAGCCAGCACCTCGCTCCACAGGTAAGCGTAGTAGCTGGATGCGTAGCCGCCGCCCCAGATATGAGCGAAGTACGGTGTTCGGTAACGTGGCGGCACCGCAGAAATGTCGATTCCGTACTTCTTCAACGTGGCCGCTTCAAAGGCTTCAATGTCGTCCGGGATCTCGTCCGCGGTCAGAGTGTGCCATTCCAGGTCCAGGATGGCTGCAGCCATGTATTCCAGTGTGTCGAAGCCCTGGTTGAATTTGCTGGCGCGGATAACCTTGTCGAGCAGTTCCTTTGGAATCGGTTCGCCGGTTTCGTGGTGCCGAGCATAATTGCTGAGGATGGCCGGTTGAATGCACCAGTCTTCTTCGAACGTTGACGGAAACTCGACAAAGTCGCGTGGCGTTTCTGTACCGGATACGGAAGGGTAGGTGACATCAGAGAACAGTCCGTGGACAGCGTGCCCCATTTCGTGAAACATTGTGGTGACGTTATCGAAGCTGATCAACGCCGGCTCACCGTCAGCTGGTCTGGGGTTGTTCAGTACGTTGACGATGACCGGCTTTTCGTTCAGCAACGTCGACTGATCGACGAAGGAACTCATCCATGCCCCCCCACGTTTGGAGTCGCGTTTGAAGAAGTCAATGTAAAACAGACCAATCTGTGAACCATCGCCGTCCAGCACGTCGAAGACTCGTACTTCCGGGTGATACACGGGCAGATCTTTTCGCTCACGGAAGCTGATGCCGAACAGCTTGTTCATCGTGAAGAACACGCCATTAGTCAGCACGCTGTTGAGTTCGAAGTATGGCTTTACCGCGGCTTCGTCGACTTCAAATCGGGCACTACGAACTTTTTCGGAATAGTACTCCCAGTCCCACGGGGCCAGTTCGTGATCTGCTCCCAAATCCCTCATCATCGCACGCAGGTCTTTGGCTTCCTGCTGTACTCGAGCAACCACGCCCGGGACGAGATCTGTCAGCATTTTGCGCGCGGCGTCCGGATTCTTTGCCATCTGGTTCTGCAGCTTGTAGGCCGAGTGGTTGGCGAAGCCCAACAGATTCGCTCGTTCCGCACGCAGTTGAGCGATCTCCAGTATCAGAGGCCGATTGTCGATGCCGCCATTTTCTCCGACCGCGCGATTCGCGGACGCTTTCCAGACGCGTTCTCGCAAACCGCGATTGTTGAGCGACGTAAGAACGGGCACGCGAGTCGTGTTGGTGATTTCCAGCACGTACTTGCCCTCGTGCCCGCGCTCCTTCGCGGTTTCTGCCGCGGCGGCAATGTCGGCGTCGGACATGCCGTCCAGTTCTGCGACATTATCCACGACGACTGAACGTTCTTTCGTCACGGCCAGCAGGTTGTCTTCGAACTTCGTCTGCAACGTCGACAGTTGCTCGTTGAGTGATCGAATGCGGTTCTGGTGTTGTTCTGACAGTTTTGCACCTGCGCGGACGAAATCTTCGTAATGTTGTCGCAGCACTTCCTGTTGCTCGCCGGTCAGTTCGAGTGTGTCCTTTGATTTGTACAGCTTTTCGACGCGATCGAATAACCGCTGATTCAGCAGGATGTTGTCCGAGTGTGCGGCCAGCAGGGGAGCCAGTTCCGTCTGAATGTTCTGCAGATCCTTGTTTGTGTGGGCCGACGTCATGTTTGAAAAAACCATGCGCGACCGGTTCAGCAGCGCCCCCGATTTTTCAATCGCAACGATCGTGTTGTCGAATGTTGGCGCGTCACTGCGGCTGGCAATCGCTTCCATTTCGGCCAATTGCTGTTTCATGCCCGCCATAAAAGCCGGCTGGTAGTGTTCGGTTCGAATGACATTGAAGGCGGGGGTATGCAAGGGCAGCTTGCTGGCAGTGGCAAACGGATTGTCGGACGAAATCTCTGCGACAGTTCCTGGTTCAGTATTCACGACAATAGCACCATTAAGAGTAGTCAGAGTTGGGCGCTGACCGAATGCACTACTGACGTCAAACAGAACGACAGCAACCGAAAACAGGCACGCAACGTGGTAAGAAGTCTGTTTAAAAGACTCTAACATCAGATGTTCTCCGGATCAGATGGAACGATAGTCCTCTCTCATACCGCACGGTAACGCTTTTCAAGATCGTTACCAAGCATCAGGCAGCCGCCAATCGTATTGTCCAGTTGCTTTTGTGCCACGATTGCCCCGACGGCACTGACTGTTCATCATGTGGTGTGTTTTGGTTTTCAGTAGGCCCGATATGGTTGTTGCGATGCGAATCACATTTTCTGTTTTCTGTCTGATCGTTGTCCTGTCATCAGCGGCAGTTTCCGCGGCTGACCCGCCTGGCGTCATTGACATCGGTTCGCGGCGCGAGCTGTTTGTCGATACGTTTCTGATCGAATCAATGAACGGCGCGCAGCGGCGACTTCATCATCCTGTCCCGCAGAAGATTGCCACCGTCAACGACGCACCGTGGGAAGGAGCCGGCAGCGGTTACCACAGCGTCATTCACGATGGCGACGTTTATCGTATGTATTACCGGGGATCCGCTCTGGGTGTCGCGGCCGGAAAGTTGATCGTTGGTACGCAGGTTTACTGTTATGTAGAAAGTCGTGACGGAATCACCTGGGACAAACCGAATCTGGGTCTGTTCCCGCATGATGGATCGAAACAGAACAACATCATCCTGACAGGTCTCGGCTGCCACAACTTCGCACCGTTTCTGGACGCGAATCCGGCATGTCGACCGGATGCACGTTTCAAAGCGCTTGGTGGCTCCGCAAAGGAAGGCGGACTGTTTGCTTTCAAGTCCGCAGACGGCATTCACTGGTCACTTCTGCAGCAGGATCCGGTGATTACCGTGGGGGCGTTTGATTCACAGAATCTTGCTTTCTGGGACACGGCTGCTCAAAAGTACAGAGCCTACTTCCGCACCTTCACCAAGGGCGTGACCACGGCGAAAGTGTGGACTCCGGCTGGATATCGGGCCATTCGAACGGCCCTGTCTGCCGATTTTCTGGCGTGGGGTGACGACGCTGATCTGACGTACGAAGATTCTCCCGGAGAGCACCTCTACACAAATCAGATTGGCCCGTACTACAGAGCACCGCATATTCTGATTGGATTCCCGACGCGTTACGTGGAACGTGGCTGGTCGAAATCGATGAGGTCTCTGCCGGAATTGAAGCATCGGGAAGAACGGGCCGCAGCTCACCTGCGTTATGGCACGGCACTGACGGAAGGACTGCTGATGGCCAGTCGCGATGGCGTTCACTTTGATCGCTGGAACGAGGCTTTCCTGCGTCCCGGCCCGGAACGGTCGGACACATGGAACTACGGTCATCAGTTCATCGCCTGGCATGCCGTTGAAACAAAGTCAGATCTGCCCGGAGCAGCCAACGAAATTTCACTCTATGCGTCGGAAGGCGCGTGGACGGGCAGCAGCAATGCCATGCGGCGGTACACCCTGCGTCTGGATGGTTTTGTATCGATCAACGCGCCGTGGAAAGGGGGCGAACTGATCACTCGACCATTGAAGTTTGACGGAAAGAGACTTGAGATCAACTTTGCGACGTCAGCGGCCGGCAGTGTGCGAATCGAGATGCAAAACCCGGACGGGACACCGGTGCCGGGATTCACACTGGACGACTGTCCGGCTCTGTTTGGCGATTCCGTGGATCGAGCGGTTACGTGGCGGAAGGGATCTGACGTCAGTACGCTGGCCGGGAAAGCCGTGCGATTACGGTTTGTGCTGAAGGACGCGGATCTGTATTCGTTTCGAGTCGCAAAGTAGCTGTTGAATTCTGACCTGTTCATTGCGAACGGCCAACTGCATGCAGCATTAGAGCATTTTACTTATTGTCGTGAACGATACTGGCTCGTGGCAGCAACGAAACTGCTATCGAAAATCGCTCTTCGCGGCCACAAGTCAGCGTGAAACGCTGTAGTATCTACACATCTCTGAAGACTACGATCGAAGCGTCTGTGTGCAGATAGGTCCACGTATTTGCTCTCTCGCTGGCGGGAGAGTCGGGCTATCAGGCCCGGAGAGGGGCTGCACTAACCGCAACCATACATTCGCACCTCGACGTTCAATGACCCTCCCCGCTCGTTCCTCGCGACCCTCCCGTAAAAACGGGCGGGTGAAGTTGTGTAGATACCCATGCTGAATTCAGCGGGTCAGCTGGCGGCGTGGTTTTTCAATAGCTGCCGTTCGGCGATTTCAGTAATTCGTTCTGCCGGCCATCGTTCCAGATAAGAATATCGTGGGTGCTTCGATTCCTTCCACGGGTTATTCCGCTTTGTGTTGTAACAGCAGATGAAAGCCCAGCGGGGATGGTCGCTGACGTTCTGGTCGGAACGATGGAGTGTGTTCCCGTGGAAGATGACGGCGGAACCAGGTTCCAGTTCGACGTGCACCAGTTCCAGCCTCTCAAGGGCCGCCGCGATCCGTTCTTCATCGGCCCCTGTCTGGTCGCCGCGCTGCACGTGGTCAATCCGTCCCATTTTGTGCGAACCACGAATGACCTGCAGACAGCCGTTTTCCCGAGTCGCCTGATCAACTGCAATCATGCAGCTGCCCATGTCGGGAAACAGGCAGCCGTTGTTGTACCAATACCCGTAATCCTGATGCCACGTCCATGCACCACCGACCTTCGGTTCCTTCAGGATCATTTTGTGGTGGTAGTGATAGACTTCGTCATCCAGCAGAAGTTCCATCGCCTCAACCAACGGTTGCGCGCGGACGATGGCTCCGTAGATGCTGTCTTCAGGAAGTTCGTTTCGCACCACAAGATCGACGGACCCGCCTTCGCCATCTGCTCGCGACATGCGATCTGACGCCAGTTCGCGGTCCATACGGGCCACACGTTTCAACAGACTGGCTTCAGCCTGTGTCAGGAACTCAGGGACGACGATGTAGCCGTCCTGCAGGAATCGCTGTCTGTCGTCACTTGAGAGAATTTTAGGCTGCATCTGATTACTCACCGATTTGTCAACCTGCCAACGCGCCGCAGGCTTCTTTAACAGAGATTGTTCCTTCGTAGATGGCTCGGCCGACGATCGCGCCAATGAGGTTAGGTTGCGCCGCCGAAATCTTCTGAAGAGCCGTTATGTCATCCATGGTTGTCACGCCTCCGGAGGCAATCACTGGCAACCCCATGTCTGCCAGTGCGCGGAGATCGGCCAGTGTTCCGGTATCGACTCCCTGCATCATTCCGTCGTTGGCGATGTTGGTGTAGATCACCGCGGCCAGTGGTACGTCGACGAACTTCTCGGCCAGTTGCATGACTGACACGCCGGACACTTCCAGCCAGCCTTCCGTGGCCACCATAGAATCTTTCGCATCAAGTCCCAGTGCCAGTTTATCGGGAAACTGGGCACAAGCCTCGGCGAACCAGTCGGGCTCTTTCAGCGCCTTTGTTCCGATGATCACTCGGCTTAACCCCAGATCGTTAAGGGCGAGTGCGATACTGTCTTCGTTGCGAATTCCGCCACCCATCTGACATGGAAGACCTGTTTCGCTGACGATGCGCCGCACGACATCGTGGTTAACGGGACGTCCTTCTTTTGCTCCGTCCAGATCGACCAGATGCAGCCATTCGGCTCCTTCGGCCTGCCACTTCAAAGCCATTTCAACAGGGTCGTCGCCGAAGATCGTTTCGTCGTTATAGTTGCCCTGCCGCAGGCGTACGCACTTGCCGCCTCGGATATCAATGGCTGGATAGAGCTGCATATTATGTCAGACTTTCGAATGTATGGGATGTTACAGCGTTTCACGCTGACTTATGGCCGCGAAGAGCGATTTTCGATAGCAGTTTCGTTACTCCCACGAGCCAGTATCGTTCACGACAATTAATAAGTTGCTCCAGACGCGGCCTGCGGTTACAGCGCGACGAAATTTCGAAGCAGTTGCAGTCCCTCACTTTGGCTTTTTTCCGGGTGAAACTGCGTCGCGAACACGTTGTCCTGTGCCACGATTGACACAAATTCGCCACCGTAGTCAGTCGTTGCAGCAGTCCATGAATCGTCGTCCGGCTGCACGTAGTAACTGTGGACAAAATAGAACCAGGCATCTCGTCGAATATTGTTCAGCAGCGGATTGTCCGTGGCCGAGTGCAGCTGATTCCAGCCCATGTGAGGAATCTTCAGTTCCGCAGGCAATTCGAACCGGGTCACTTTTCCAGGGACAATTCCCAAGCCCTGAAACTCGCCGTCCTCATAGGACACGTCAAACAGCAACTGCAGCCCCAGGCAAATCCCCAGAAACGGTTTGCCGCCGGAAGCAGTATCTTTGATGACTTCGACCAGCTGATGATCGTGCAATGCCTGAATGGCATCGCGAAAAGCTCCGACGCCGGGCAGAATTACTTTTTCCGCCTCGGCGATCTGTTGTGCGTCTGAGGTGATCAGCGCCTTCGTGCCAAGTCGCTCAAGAGCTTTCTGCACGCTGCGAAGATTACCCATTCCGTAGTCGACAATTGCGATGGATGACATTGATCAGTGTGACGACCGCGCGTTGCTGCGGGGTGTTCGATGACTCAAAGGCTGAAGTTGAAAGTTGTGCGTTTGGAAGAAACCGTCTTCTTCTGATCTTCGAACGGAATAGGAAGGGGAAGTCCACTGCCGGCCGAGATGGTGACCTGGTGATCACCGGGAAGAACGCCGGGGTTATCGGGATCGTACATCAACACATACTCACCGTCCGCATCGGTCGTTCCTTCTGAAGAAGTGGCATTCTCCAGCCGCAGTCCTCCCGACGGAGGAATTGGTGCGAACCGCACGACGACACCTGCCAGGGGGGCATTGTCGCGAGTTACGACACCAGTTACGTATTCAAGGTCCGGTAAGGCCACGGAAAATGCCCACTGAAACAGGAAATATCCGCCAATGAGTATTCCGGCGAGAGCCGGAATGGCTTTCTTTGCATACGCAATGGCAGCTTCACGTTGTTCGGCCTGACGCCGTTCGTCACGTGTCAATACGGGCGCGTCGGAGCTACCAGTTCGTTTTTTGTCATAGGTTCTGGTGAGTGCGCTGGCTGCGGTTCCGGCGGTCATGACATCGGCAGCAGCGGCAGCGCCTTCCATATTGCCCTTGTCTTTCTTTTTCGCAGCCCCCTTCTTTTTCTTTGCCTCTTCGTGTGCACGCATCAGCTCGGCAACGGACGGTTTCGGTGCTTCCGGCGGAGCAATGACGTTGGTCTGGGCCACAGCGACGTTGTCGGACTCAGTTCCCCCCATCGAATCGAAGTCATCCATCGCTGATAGATCCGCCTGCGGCGTCAGCTCCATCGGCATATCGACAAGTTCGGCGATGGCTTCTGTCAATTCCGCTTCGGTTTCTAAAGCGACCGGCTCGGTGGCTTCGGCGTCGCCAGGAGAATCCGGCTGTTTGGTGTCCGCCGCGGCATCATCGTCTTTCGGCACCGGTTTCGGAACCTTGAATTCGACTTTGCACTTAGGACATTTTCCATCAGTTCCGGCAAGATCATCTGAAATCTTCAGAACGGATTTGCATTTTTTGCAGGTATACCGAATGACCATTGTGCAACCCTTGTCAACTTTTCCCGCCTGGCGTTGTGAGTCTCAATATAGCTGACATGTTCAGCTATGGGGACCGATTCCGGGGCAAACTTGTCGAAGACAGGCTCCAATCGGTGGAAAATCGCACACCTTTTTGAGCGGGACAGACTGCCGCAAACGACAGCACCGCAGTCAGGTGACTGCGGTGTTGCCGAATATCTGGTCGGAGTCCGGTTTGTGGCTGTCCTTATACGAACAGCAGTCGCCGGTTAGAAACCTTCAGCATTGATTCCTTCTGCAATGCTGCCAAGGCGATTCCAGACGCGAACGTCGACGGACGTGCCAACGCGTCTTGCGGAACCATCCGCCAACGTGACCTGAATGATATCTCCATGAGGCCCGCCTGCGGCTTCGTAGTTGTTTTTCTTATTAGGCGGAAGCAAAGTTGAGAACAACGTCGCCGGCCCGCCCCAGGCCCAACCATCACTCGCGAATCGTCGCGTATTTGCCGCAGCGATGCGATACTCAGGTGTCGTTCCGATAAACCGTTCTGCTTCAGCGACCATGATCGTCTGCGAGGTGCCATCCATAATGCCGGCAAGATTTGTTGAACTGTTGGGCGTGAAAATACCAACGTTGGAGGACAACTGATACAAGTCGACGACTGGACTGCTGCCGGTCGTTCCCGCCTGGTTATAGTTTGCGATCTCAGCAGCGGTCAGGAAGATCGTCTGCCGAGTGTCACTGAACAGCAAGCCTGAGCCAGCACAACCCGCGTAGTCATTTCCCCCGGTCGTCTGTGCTGGAAACAGTCGATTCGTGTGCGACAGGCGTTTTGTGGATTCCATCTCTGACCTGCGTGAAGGACAATAATAGGTCTTGACGTGGGTCGCTCCAGGGGCGGTGTCGACCTCAAGAAGCTGCGGATTGCCAAGGGGATTCCCTGGGTCAATGGACCCAGCCTGCCAGCGTGCCAGGTTTGTGTTGCCCCATGCGTTCAGGCCTTCATTCCACAGATTTTGGGTGATTGACTGGTCGATATACGGGAGAATGTGCATCATCCAGCTCTCACCGTGTGCTACAGCTCCACCGGTGCTCGGAGGCGGGGCAATGCCGACCATGGCGTTGGTGGTTGCTTCCGTCTTATCAGCAACGCTGACCGTCAAACTAGTGCCCCCAAAATCGACGCTGTCGGTTGCTCGTCGCCACGCCACCGCCTGACCTGGGGGAAATACGAGGTGAACGTCGTGATAGTTGTGCAGAGCCAGGCCGATCTGCTTCAGGTTATTCAGACACTCAGTCCGCCGAGCTGCCTCTCGGGCTTTCTGGACGGCAGGCAGAATCAACGCGATCAGGATGGCGATGATTGCGATTACAACAAGCAGCTCAATCAGCGTAAAGCCTCTTAAGCGATGGGATGGTCTACGCATGAACGTGTCCTTTTCTGAAAGACTGAATCGTTGAATCAGAACGTCGAGGCACTGAATTTCTCTGGAATAATTCTAAACCAGACGCGAACGGACGTCACTCCATTTCCTGAAATGACAACGGTCGAGCACCTTATTGTTCAGTTTTCTACGCGAATGACAGCGTTTGGAACCATTATTTTGATGTTTTGGAGCTGAAACCTAATATTTCCCCGTTGAGTCCGTACCAAACCACGCAGTACTCTCAGCGAATCCAGTGTTTTTATTGGTTTTCAGCGTTTTCCCGTCTGGTGGCAACATTGGTGGCAACATGGTTTCGTCGTCGTTCGCATCAATTCGCGGACGTTTGTTGCCACCTGTGTTGCCACTTTTTGAACCGTCGGGAGTCCGAGCATTGAACTGCTCAAAATGCCCGTCAGAGACGATCGCATAACTGCTGTTCTGAACTGCGATCGTGTGACCGATCCATGCGGCTATGACGTGTGCCGGAGCTTCACCAGCGTCCAGCCAATCGTTCTCGCATGATAGCCGCAGATTCTTGATCAGGTTCGGCCACGGCTGGCATCCAGCGTTCTCGACGATCTTTTCAAACCCGTCAAACAGACGGTGTGCGTTGACGCCGAATATGTGTTTCTGGCCTTTGGGTGCCACTTCGAACGCATCGCTTAGATAAGTCTCAACGTCCCGAATCGGCACGTACCGCATTTCCCGGCCCGCATGATGTGCCGTCTTTGGAGAACGGACGCGGAGCTTTCCTTCGGCCCAAAGAACGTCATTCCAGTCTAGTTCAAGCGGTTCCGACTTTCGCAAGCCGCAGTACCGCCAGAGTGCGACCAGAAGCCGCCATTCGGCGTTTGGTGCCGCTTCGATAACCTTGTCGATGATTTCGGTGGAAATGTTTTCCTTGCCGTTGTCGTTCTTCTGGTGGCTGGTGGCTTGGTTTCGGAATGGATTATCCGATAGCAGTTCTTCACGTACCGCGTAAGAAAAGAACGTGTTGCAGTTCGCCATTCGTTGCCGCATGGAGTTCTCAGCCATCTTTCCTGTCGGTGTTCGTTTCGTTTTGCGAACCTTTCGTTTCTAGCGGGTATCGGCCTGCTCACCGGTCTCCTTCACACGGGCAGCAGTAGTTGGGCTGTTAGTAGCGTGGGATCATTGTTCCGAGCTGAATCAAATGACTCGACGATGCTCCCCATCCTGCGATTGAAAACCACAATCGGTAACTGCAACCGTACGCCTGCTGTGAACTGAGTAAGCTGTCTTAGAGCTCTGAATTAACGTAAGATGTCGCGAAATTATACCGATTTACGGATCCGTTATGCCGGACCCATAACCATCGTTCCTGTTGGAGTAGCTGCCAGTGTCAAAGCCATACGTCACTCTTAAACCGTCCGAACAGTCGATTCTTACAGCTGCGGCGACGATCTATGCCGGTTACGTTTCAGCAGGCAGAGTTCCTGAAGGTGCAGAAAAGGAATGGCTCAGGCGTTCACTGAAGGAAACGATCGCTCTGGCACAACTGACTGACGAATCTGTCATGGCGGACGGAGAATTCGACTAAAGCAATTCAACTGTTTTCATGGGGCGGAGAAACGGGGACATCGATAAACGGAGACATGGAGATTTTCTGAAGAAGGACAATGTCCCCGTTCGACTTCTGTGACTTCCCCGCCGTCCGGCACTTCTTTTCACGCGGGGGCGCAGTACAGTGCCGACTTCCTTCTGAAGGCGACGGTATGCTGCGTTATGCTCTCACAATCTTTGTCAGTGCCTTTCTGTTGTTCCAGGTGCAGCCGCTGATCGGCCGCTTCATCCTGCCGTGGTTTGGCGGCGGACCCTCGATCTGGACCAGCTGCATGCTGTTCTTTCAGGTCGTGTTGCTGGGCGGATATGTTTACTCGCACCTGCTCTGCTCACGACTCAATCGCCGGGCTCAGGTCGGGACGCATCTAAGTCTGCTGGCGCTGTCAGTGCTGTTCCTGCCGATCGCGCCCGCGGAGTCATGGAAACCGATCGGGGATCAGTCGCCGCTGCTGCAGATTCTGCTGCTGCTGCTGGCGACTGTTGGCGGTCCGTATTTTATGCTGGCCTCCACCGGCCCACTGATGCAGCGGTGGTTCAACCAGACGTCTGCCGGTCGTTCTCCTTACCGGTTGTATGCACTGTCCAACGTGGGTTCTGTGCTCGCCTTGCTGAGCTACCCGTTGGTGTTTGAACCATGGCTCAAACTGCAGCAGCAGGTGCTTTCGTGGTCATTCGTGTACACCGTTTATGTCGTTCTTGCCGGCTGGTGTGCAGTTCAGTTTCTGAGACACAACGTCTCCGATTCCGTGTCGGACGCCGCCAGTGCAGTGGCCGCGCAAATGGAAACGCCCGCTGTCGCCGGCGCGGCTCCCGGCTGGGGCCGCATGCTGCTGTGGCTGGGACTGGCGGCCTGCGGTTCCGCCATGTTGCTGGCCACAACCAATCAGCTGTGCATCGATATTGCTACGGTTCCTTTTCTGTGGGTCTTGCCGCTGTGCCTGTACCTGGTCTCGTTCATCATCTGTTTCGACAATCCGCACTGGTACGACCGTCGAGTGTTTGGCATGTTGTTGCTGGCCTGCTGTCCCGTGGTGTGTTTCGCATTGAACGAAGGCCCGGATGTGGAAATCTCAGACCAGGTCGCCATCTTTTCGCTGGTGCTGTTTGCGTGCTGTATGACCTGCCACGGAGAGCTCGTTCACACACGACCGGACCCGCGGTATCTGACGTTGTTCTACGTGCTGGTTTCTGCAGGTGGTGCTCTGGGCGGAGTGTTCGTGGCGATTGCGGCACCGCAGTTGTTTTCGGGGTATTACGAATACCACGCCAGTCTGTTGGCGACATGCGTGATGGCGCTGATTGCCTGGTGGGTGCAGCGGGTGTGGAGGCGGTCCCAGGCGCCGGCTTTCTGGATCTGGACTCTGGCGGCCAGCGTGCAGGTACTGACCATCGCGGCACGGTACTATGTGCCAAAGTCGTCATCGCTGGAGAACATCGATCGCACGGTCTACTTTGGCATCTACATACTGATTCAACTGGCCGGGCTGGCCCTGACCGCTGCCTTTGAGATACGCAAACGTATCGTCGTTGGAATCTGGACCGTCGCCGCGTTCGCGCAGTGTGCCTGGCTGACCTGGTATGCTGCCTGGCGTTTCCCCGCCGACGTGTCCGGTTCGGACGTCGCGGCGGTGGCAGTAAGTGCCTTCGTGCCTGCCATCGTGGCCAGCGGTCTTCTGTTCGGAATCGGGAGACTGCGCGAGACAATTCGCGAAAACAGTGTGCGAGCAACGCTGGCCGTCACCGTGGCGCTATGGGTTGGTCTGCTCTGGTATTCAGAAACAGTATTGTTATGGCAGTCCTGTGCCTTCGCCCTGATTGCTGGTGGAGCGTTGTTGCTGGATTGCGCTGCGCGATACTTCCGCGGACGTCAAAAGCCATCGCCGGGATTCTGGTTGTGGCTGCCTGCGATCACATTGATCTGCTTCCTGGGCAACGGGCTGCAGGAAATGCTGATGGTCAATGACGACGAGCTGGTCCATACATCGCGGAATTTCTACGGAGTCCTTCGTGTGCGGCACGAGGAAGCAGACGAGTGGGACGAATTTGGTATGCCCGGCCGATACTCACTGACGCACGGACAGATTCGGCACGGCTTTCAGTATCTGGATGACTACTGGAAAACACAACCGACGACGTACTATGGCAAAGAAAGCGGCATCGGCCTTGCCATTCGGCTGAGCCGGAAGCTGGCCGGCGCCGCTGAGCCTCATGCTTTGCGTGTGGGCGTAGTGGGGCTCGGCACCGGTACGATCGCCGCGTACGGCCGGAGCGGCGAATACTTTCGGTTCTACGACATCAATCCGGATGTCCGCGACCTGTCGGGTCAGTTCTTCACGTACCTGAGCGATTCGAAAGCCCGCACCGAAGTCGTCATCGGCGATGCCAGGATCGTCATGGAACGCGAACTGGCCGACCATCAGAGTCAGCAGTTTGACGTACTGGCGATCGATGCCTTCAGCAGCGACGCCATTCCGGTTCACCTGCTGACCACCGAATGTGCAGACATTTACCGGCAGCAGTTGCGTCCCGGTGGCGTTCTGGCGATTCATATTTCCAATCGGTTCCTGGAACTCGACCCGATCACCCGCGGCATGGCCGAACACCTCGGCTGGCAGGCTGTGCGCATCGAAAACGACGATGATGACTCAACTGGTGTGTTTCCGTCGACATGGGTTCTGCTGACGTCCAGTCAGGCGTTCGTGAACGACGCCGATATTCAGGACGTCCTCAACGACTGGGACGAAACGGACCGAATCCTGCACTGGACGGACGATTATTCCGGCCTGTGGCAGGTTCTGTCCTTCTGATCCCGCCAGAGCCCGACGCAATGTCGTTGCCGGACGGATAAACGCGGACAATGGTCCCATCCTACGGTCAAAACCACAATCCGTGACTGCACCCTCAGGTCTGTGACCAACGGCGACTACTTGACTCGTACCAGCTTGATGATGCGGCCGGATACGTTCCAGTCCTGGACATACAGGTTGCCGTCGTTGTCCCAGTATGAGCCGTGCGTGCCGCTGAAGACGCCTTCAATCCAGTCTTCCTGCTTGACGCCGAAGCTCCGGGCCTTTTTGGGATCGGGGTTGTGACCGAGCACGGCCATGATGGTGTTACTTTTGTCCAGAATCACGACTCGGCCGTGCAGGTCTGGCACTGACACGTAGTCTCCCTGAACGGAGGCGGACGTTGGCATTCCCAGGCCGGTGATCACCACTTCGATGAAGTTGCCGTCCAGGTCATAGTGCAGCAGGCGACCCTTGGGTTGGTGATTGCGGTCGCAGATCAGCAGGCGGGGCGGGTCGTAACGCGTGTCCAGAGTCATGCCGTGAGCGGTGTTGAACTGCTTCAGTTCGTTACCCTTGGTGCCGAAGTGCATCAGGTACTTGCCGGTTTTGTCGAACTTGAAAATGTGGTTGCTCGCGTAGCCGTCGGCCAGAATGATGTCGCCATTGGGAGCCACGGTGATGGCCGTGGGATTAAATTTTTTCAGGTCGAGTCCCGATTCTTCGGGAAACGGCAGCTTCAAAACGATGTCTCCGGTTTCGGCACTGAACTTGATTCCCTCGGCGTTGGCGTTGCGGGCTCCGTAAATAAATTCGGTCCCGTCTTCGTCACGAATTTCCATGTCATGGATGTTTGAATACTCATCGCCTAAGAATCGGCGGATGACCTTGCCGTCCGGCGAGAACACGAAGACTCCGATGTTGGCACTTGTGTAAACGTTGCCGGCCTTGTCGACCACGACACCGCCATGAGTCGGGCCAATCACGGATTTACCGTCTTCACCGAGTCCCCAGCCGGGGACGGTATCGAAGGTCATCAGTCCGCAACCCATCCGCACGGACTCGGGCGTTTGCGCTGTGGCATTCGGCAGAGCACTGCCTATCGAAATTGTAACAGCGACAGCAAGCAGACAGTTTTTCATCTCTTAGGTTCCTGATGGATTCGTCTTTGGTATTTAAGATTCTACCTTTTCCCTTGGTGTAGATTAGACAATTGGCCTTCGGTCGTGTCCACCGACCGAGTCCCGGATTGCCTCTGCATGCCTCTGGCTGTCGCTGATGAAGCGGGCATTGCTGCGTTGTGCGGACTGGTTTTTACGCATCAGACTGCTACCGGCAAAGCACCGAGGTGGTGCATCTGTTCGCTGGGGGATTCTTCTTGTTTTGACGTCTTGCCTGGGTTTTGGCGACATTCGTTTGCCGACCGATTGTCTTGACAGAATGTACAGGATCGACAGGATTTTGTTTTGGTGTTTATCGTGTCGATCCTGTGAATCCTGTCAGAGTTTTTCTTTTTGTTTTTGACGTCTGTCCGCCGTTGGACTCTGGAAAACGCTTCACCGACAGGCCCTCACGTTCATCGGACGCAAGCCACGGAGATAGAATGCGGTCTCTTGCTTGACGATTCCCATCAGGTTACGACACTTCCCCGAACTCCCACCACAATTCTCACCAGGCGTCCAGGAACATCAAAGATGCGTTTGTTCATTGCCATCACGTCACTCGTTATACCGCTCTCCAACCTGACGGCCGCCGACTGGTCTCAATGGCGCGGCCCTAACCACAACAATGTGGCCGATCCCGGACAGAATATCCCGATCACATGGAGTGAATCAAACAACGTTGTCTGGAAGGTCGATGTGCCCGGCCGTGGTCATTCGTCACCAATCGTCATCGGTGATCTGATTGTGCTGACCAGTGCTGATGAGCAGGGTCAGCAGCAGGGCGTCTTTGGATTTGATCGCCGGACCGGCAGGCAGCTGTGGGGGACCGTCATCAGCAAAGGAGGTTTTCCGAAGATCCACACCAAGAACACCCATGCGTCATCAACCGCCTGCAGCGACGGCCGGCAGATCTACGCTACCTTTAATCACCACAACAGGATTGCCGCCGTAGCTCTGGACATGCAGGGGAAAATTGTCTGGCAGCAGGATGTCGGTGGTTTCGTTCCTAAACAGTATCAATACGGATACGCAGCCGCACCGACGCTGCACAACGGCACGCTGATCATCTCCGCTGACTGCGACACCGTGGCGTGGATGAAAGCTCTGGATACCAAAACCGGTCGGGTCGCATGGCAGCAGAACCGTCCGCAGAAGTTGAACTGGTCGTCTCCGATTATCGGAAACGTGGCCGGGAAAGAGCAATTGTTCATCAGCGGTTGTGACATGATGGCGGCGTACGATCCGAAAACAGGACGACCGTTATGGAGTGTACCGTGCCTGACAATGGCCACATGCGGAACTGTTGTGTGGGACGAAGACACTGTCTACGCCAGCGGTGGATATCCGAAAAAAGACACCGTGGCGATCAAGGCCGACGGTTCCGGTGAAATACTGTGGACAAACAAAGTGAAGTGTTATGAGCAGTCGATGTTGATTCATGAGGACCACCTGTATGCCATCGACGACGGTGGAGTTGCTTTCTGCTGGCATGCGAAGTCCGGTCGCGAGATGTGGAAGTCGCGATTGCGTGGACCGGTTTCTGCCTCACCGGTCCTTGTCGGTGACACGATCTATGTATCCAACGAAAAGGGTACCACCTTCGTTTTTAAAGCCAACCCGCAGAGTTTTCAGGCGGTTGCTCAAAACCAGCTTGGCAACGAATCCTTTGCTACTCCCACCGTCGTCGACAACCGCATCTATCTGCGTGTTGCTGCCGGACAGGGGGGAAGTCGTAAAGAAACGCTGTATGCGATCGGGGCAAAGTAGACCGGACGGTTCCATTCGTTCCGCCGACAGATGTGCTGCCGTGGCAGCCGCTACGCTGGGAAATGGTCCCATCCTACGGTCGACAACCACAATCTGAGACGACACCCCTTTTGCTCCCGCAGTCGGGAGTGTGCAGACCCATGCTGAAAATGCTGCTAGACTGCCCGGATGATTGTGGAAGGACTTTTGACAAGTATCAACGCCGCCGGGCAGATCAACGTCGCTCCCATGGGGCCGATCGTTCAGGGGGATTTTGAATCTCTGTTACTCAGGCCGTTTCGTGGCTCGACCACGTATTCGAACCTGATCGAGACCAAAGCCGCCGTGTTTCACGTTGTTGACCGAGTGAACGTGATTGCCCGCGCGGCGATCAGTCGTCTGGAAAAGCTGCCGGATACGGTGGCGGCGACCGTCGTTCCGGGGGTCGTGCTGACAGACTGCTGCCGCTGGTTCGAAGTGGAAATCACGGGCATCGACACGACCAACGAACGCTCCGAGATGCAGGCGCAGGTTGTTCACACAGGACAACGTCGACCCTTCTTCGGATTAAATCGGGCACGGCACGCCGTGATCGAAGCGGCCATTCTGGCAACGCGCGTCCATTTGCTGCCCCGCGAAGAGATTGAAGCAGCCCTGCGGTTTCTCGCACCCGCCGTCGCAAAGACCGGCGGTCCTGAAGAAACGGATGCTTTCGCCATGCTGCGCAAGCACATTGATCGTCATTATGTCGGAGAAACTTCGGCATGACAGTGGTTGTCAGTACCGGTGCACGACTGCACTTCGGACTTCTGTGTGGCGCCCCGAATTCGGGCTGGCACTACGGCGGCGTCGGCATGATGGTGGATCAGCCGGCGTGGGAAATCCAGGTCTCATGGGCGTCGGCCATCGAATCCGATGTTATTCATGCGGGAGACATCACCAGAGATCGGGTGCAGGCCGTGCTTGCTCGGTTTCGGCGAGACGTTGCCGACCTGTCAGCAGTTGAGTGTGCTGTTCGCAGCGAGCCGCCGTTTCACTCCGGTCTGGGGGCGGGGACTCAATTTACGCTGGCGTTAGGAACGGCGCTGCTGATGCTGACCGGAAAACCGCGCCCGCACGACATCGCGGAATTTGCGTCGATACTGGATCGAAGTCGGCGGTCGGCTGTTGGGACCTATGGTTTTGACCACGGCGGCTTTGTGATCGATCATGGTATTCCTCAGGATCCCACGGCATGTCGATCGTTCGACCGCATTCGCTTTCCGGATTCGTGGCGGATGGTCATGTTAACGCCGCACACGTCCGCAGGCCTGTCCGGTGAAACGGAAGAAACGTTTTTTGACCGACAGGACTACCTGACGGATGACATGGTGTCTCAGATTCAGCAGGTCATTGAACCGAATATTGTCGAATCGCTGCGCGGCGAAGACTTTCATCGGTTTCGTGACGCTCTCGAAAGATACGGGCACCTGGCAGGCGAGTACTACGCGGCGGCTCAGGGCGGAGTGTTTTCCAATCGGCAGATGGAGGACGTTGTTCATGAGTTGAAGTCCAAAGGCATCACCGGAGCCGTTCAGTCTTCATGGGGGCCGACGGTCTGCATACCAGCGGAGTCAGATCAGGCTGCCCTGAAAATCCGGCAGGCGGCGCAGGAAAGCGACCACGGGTCGACCATTACGACAGAAATTGTCCGCGGTCTGAACATCGGCGCAACCGTTCGCACGACGGCGCCGGAGCATGGTCACCGGTCGTTCGGATAAAACTTTGCCAGGCGATCCGGCGATACTCCCATGTGTGCCAGAGTAACAATGAACCAGTTGCGCAGTGTCTGCCTGAGAACGCCACGTTGCTGCCAGCGCCGTGCAGAGACGTCGATATGGCTATCGAGCACGACGATTCGGCCAGCGCGCCGGAGCTGCTTCATCATCATCAGATCTTCCAGAAAACAGACGTCCGGAAACCCGTTGTGCTCACGGAAGACCGACGTTCGCACAAAGATGCCCTGATCGCCGTAAGCCCACTTCAGTAACCGCGCACGCCACAGATTTCCCGCCTCAAGTGATCGATAACGAAACCCTGGCCGGTCGATCCTCTGGCGGAAGCACCCGGCGATGGTCTCCGGTGATGAGCTGAGTCGGTTGCGGAGATCAGAAATCGAGTCCGGCGACAATCTGCAGTCAGCGTGCAGAAACAACAACACATCACCTACGGCATTTTGCGCACCCAGATTCTGCTGTGCGGCTCGACCTGATCGGTCTGACGTCACCACCACGGCATTGCCAGCGGCAATCTGCGTCGTCTGGTCTGTGCTTCCGCCGTCGACAACAATGATTTCGTCGGCCCCAGCCTGCGTGGCACCGGCGATGGCCGAGGCGATCGTTTGCTGTTCATTCAGCGTGGGGATGATGACAGAAACCTTCAGCACGTGGGCGTCCCCGACACAATTCTGAGTTTACTGTTCTGACCACTGCTGCTGCAGTTCAGTCAGTTCGTGCATCAGGTCTTCCCAGAGCGGATGAAGCCGTTCCGAATCTTCGACTTTTTTATCCTGATCGTCCACAACGTAGAAAACGTCCACGACCTGATCGACGTTCGTCGCAATTCTGGTCAGGTCAACGGACAGGCCGTGATTGTAGATTGTGAGGGCCAGTGTGTGCAGCAGGCCAGGGCTGTCCATGGCAAAGATATCAATGACAGTGTGTGTTTCAGAACAGTCGTTGTCGATGGAAACCTGCGGCGGAACCGGCTGGATCACCTTCTTTTTGTTGAGCCGAAACAGGCCGCTGCGGCGAAAAATATGATCGACCGTCAGCTTTTCTGTCAGAACATCGGCGAGAGCATTGCAGACGTCCTGAATGCGGTCTTCAGCAACGTTGCCGACAAAGTCGTTGTCGGTGACCAGAAAGGAACCGATCATCGTCGAATCGGCGGTGGTACATGAATGAGCCGTGTGAATGTCCATTCTTAGACCGGAAAGGACGCCCGATACTTTATGGAAACTGCCTGGTTCGTACTGGCTGCTGGCAAAGATGCGATAGGTGACGGTGTCCGTATCCGCGTCGTACTCTCCTTCGATCCTGACGTCGGTCGTACCGAGCTGCTGGATGACATCGAGGTCACGGGCGATCCGGGCCGGGTCTTCGGTCATCAGATAAAATGGTGGCAACACGTCAAGCTGGCGATCGACCCACTCCGGCCAGTCTTCCTTCCCGTCGGACGCAAGTGGAACGATGGACGATCGAACATGCTCCCGCACAAGCTGCAGACGCTCCTGTTCAAGGTGGTTAATGGGGCGACCGCTGAGGATCCGCATGGTGCGGTTGTAGAGATCCGCCAGCAGGTCACCTTTCCAGTCAGTCCAGACATCGGGACCCACAGCTTTGATGTCCGCCACCGACAGGACGTACAGCATTCGCAGTAATTCCGGTGCGCCGACCAGTCGAGCGAAATCCATCAGCAGTGCCTGGTCGGTGATGTCGCGACGCAGCGCGAGATCCGGCATAATCAGATGTTGCCGTACCAGAAACATCATCATCCGTTTTTTGTTTTCCGGCGTCTGCAGCCGAACGGCGACTTCGTCCGCAATCTGTTCGCCGACCACGCTGTGGTCACCTTCGCGTCCCTTGGCGATGTCGTGAAGAATCAGCGATATGTGCAGCGTAGCTTTGTGCCGGAGACTGTTGTAGGCCGAACCGACAGGAGTCTCGTCGTCCGCAAAAGACACAACTTCATCGATGGTCTTAAGCGTATGTTCGTCCACCGTGAAGCTGTGGTATTGGTTGAATTGCATCAGGCACCGAATCTCAGACATCGCCGGCACAAGCCAATCCAGCACTCTGGTTTCGTACATAGCCCGCAACGTCAGCGGCAGACCGTTGGCGGAACGCAGTACGGCGCGAAAGAGGCTACACGATTTTCGACTGGGCTCGGACGGCAGGTGGGACGCAGCTTTGCCGATGATTCGGCGCAGATCGGCTGACAGCACAACCTCATATTTTGCTGCGGCCGCAAACGCCAGCATCGCCGCTTCCGGGTCCGACGTCAGAGTTTCGCCAAAGTTGTCCGGTGCGGTCAGCACACCTTCCTGAATGACGAACCCATCCGAGTCTCGTTGTGGCAAAATTGCGTTTTTCAGGCGAGCGAAAAGACTGGGGCGCTGAGCCGTTTCTGTGACGCGGCGAGCAATTTCGGCCACTCGCGATGTATGGCGGAAATACTCCTGCATGAAGTTTTCGACGGATCTGCGATGATCATCCTGCGTTTCGCCCCGGCTGGCTGCGATTTCCAGCTGCAGATCGCGCGTCAGCACGTCCTGTTTCAATCCGGCTCGACAGTGAAGGTCCAGCCGCAGCGACGTCAGAAACCTGTCCGCGCTGTTCAGCGACGCCAGTTCCTGAGTACCGACCGCGTTGTGTTCAAGAAGTGACGACGGATGCGAATCTCCGAACTGTGCGAACGTCACCCAGTTGATCAGATGCAGATCGCGCAACCCTCCCGGAGAACGCTTCACATCCGGCTCAAGCTGGTTGACAGAATCGCCGCGGGCCATCCATTCTTCACGTCGGGATACGACGCACGCATCGACAAAGCGATCCGCGGGATTCTGAAAAACCTTCGTTTCAACAAGAGTACTCAGTGAGGCGAACACATTCTGATTACCCAGCAGATGCCTCATGTCAATCAGCGATGTGGCGAACGAAATGTCTTCGTTGGCAAAGCTGACGACGTCGTCTGGTGTCCGGATACTGTGTCCAAGCTGAAATCCCGTGTCCCAGCAGTCGCGCACGAACGCCGTAAGAACGGGGGTTAACTCCAGAATTGCACGTGAATCGGCAACCAGCAGCAGATCGATATCAGAATACGGTGACGGCCGACGTCGACCATTTCCGCCGACGCAGATGATCGAAAAATCAGCGTCCACAGAGACACCGGCAGCCTGCAGGTGATGCCCCACCATTTGCCGCAGAAGGTCGTCCAACTGATCGGAATACCAGTTGCAGATTTCGATTCCGTTCTCACCCGACGCATGCCGTCGAGCAACCTCTTTGCGCAACGTGACCACCAACTCACGACGTTCCTGGATACTGGATACGTCAAAGGACACAGAATCAATCGCCACGGGTAATCAGCCAAAATGCGGGGAATAAAACGAACAACGAGGGCAGAACACGTCTGCCGCACGAAGGATACCCTGGACGATGGCTGGAACGAAACGACCAATTCCGGAACGGAAGTGGTTTCCGATCCTTGGGTGAACACGTTTTGGAATCGTTCAGATCGCTTCTGTCCCGGATTCACCCGTCCGAATGCGAACAATCTGCTCAAGCGAAGAAACGAAGATCTTGCCGTCCCCAACCTGCCCCGTGCGGGCGGATTCACAGATGGCGTTCACGGCGACTTCCACCTGATCTTCCGCCACAACGACGTCCATTTTCACCTTCGGCATGAAGTCCACGGTGTACTCTGCGCCACGGTACGTTTCTTTGTGACCTCGTTGACGACCAAAGCCGCGAACCTCCGAAACTGTCATACCCTGCACGCCAGCTTCGGTCAGTGCCGTCTTCACATCCTCCAGTTTGTAGTGCCGGATGATCGCCTCTAGTTTTTTCATTTTTGTCTTTCCGATGATCAGAATCTGTCCACAAGTCGCCCCTGTTTGGCCGCATTTTTCAATGCGCGAACAATAACCATGGCAACTAACGTGCCAGACCGAAATCGCTATGTTTTGAGGCTGTCAGACGCCAGAATCGCCCGGATCACCGGCAGCCTGCCCATAAGTTGTGCATCCGCTCGGATCCAGACACTATTGCGCAGGCGAATCTGCCGCACGTGACGTACATCTGAAAATACGCTGTTTGTTCGCTTCCTCCGTCGCTGTGCCATGCATTTTGTGATCATTACCTTTGTCGGCTGTCTGTTGGGGCGAATTGCTGCCGGTTGGTCGGCAGTGATGCTGGTCGACATGAACTCCGGCGGCCTGCTGAAATGTCCCGGATGCGGTTCGCCAGTGTCACGCCAGCGACGTTGGTCTAGCTGCCTGCCGATCCGCTGCGACTGCAAGGCGAGTCCCGTGATGTGGCACATTGCGGCGACACTGGGACTTGGTGGATTGTTTCTGGGTTTTTCATGGCTGGTTCTGCAGGCCACCTGCCAGTCCGTCCATGAGGTTCGACCGGATGTTCCATTGTTGTATTTGCGCCTGCCGTTTCACCTGACTTTGATCTTTCTGCTGTGGGTCGCCACGCTGACGGACCTGCTGGACTACGTTATTCCCGACGAAGTCATCTATTCAGGAATCGTTATTGCCCTCGTGGCGTCCGTCACAAGCGGTGACCTGCAGATGATGCATCTGTGGGTGAACTGGGATGACGCTGTTCCCGGACTTCGAGGTCCCTTGATCCCCGACTGGATCAAAGGCTACCACCGCTTGCATGGTCTGGCGTGGAGCACCGCCGGTTTGCTGACTGGTGCATCGCTGACCTGGCTGGTGCGGTGGGTGTCTCATCGGATTCTGGGTTATCCAGCCCTGGGGTTCGGTGATGTTACATTGATGGCCATGGTGGGCGCGTTCATCGGGTGGCAGGCGACGTTGTGTGTTCTTGCGATATCGCCGCTCGCCGGGATCATCATTGGAATGCTGGTCAGGCTGCTCACCGGACGCAACTTTGTCGCTTTCGGGCCGTATCTTGCGTCGTCCGCTGTGCTGGTCATGGCCGCATGGCGCTGGCTGTGGGCAGACCTCCTGACGGTCCGCGACATTTTTAGTCATTGGCCGTCAGTCGTTGGCCTGATCGCGTTTTCTTTTGCCGTGTTGTGTGGGCTGCTGTTTCTGCTGCGGATCTTTCGGGCACTGCCGACAGAACGTTTGCGACGATAGCCGTTGTTGCGGTTAGGAGACCGGCGCCCAGCGTGCCTGATGCTGCTCAGATCATGTCCAGCTTGCGATGACGGCGCGCGGGCGGCTTGGCGCATTCGGCGCAGATGCCGTTGCCTTCGAGACGATGGCCGACCATGCGGAACCCCAACTCCATGGCAACCTTCTCCAGGATTGCTGAGATCTCTTCGTTGCGAAATTCAATCAGCTTGTTGCATTTTTCGCAGATGAAATGATCGTGTTGAGGATAGCCGTAGTCATGCTCGTAGACCTCACGATCGTTGGTCCGGGCAACTCTTCTGATCAGGCCGGCTTCTTCGAGCGAGCTGACGGTTCGGTAAACGGTGGCTCGACTGACACGTCGTCCATCGACGGGCTTGTCCAGTCGCGCCACGATTTCATCGACGTCAAAGTGTTCGTGGTCGGAAAAGATCTCACGAACGATGATGTCACGTTCCTGCGTCAGTCGCATTTTTCGAGTGGACAGGAACTCGGTGAATTTCTCAACCGGAGAAACGGCGACTTCTTTAGGGGCAAAATCACTCACGTGTAACCTCAGGATAGCGGACGACAGGATGCCGGATTCGGCCATGTGTCAGGCGGGACAGATCAGTTGACCAAAAAAATAACCGAAAAACTTCTTCGGGCTTCTGCGTATGGGGGTGACGATCCCCCCTATTTCAACGGCACGACGCTGTTTGCGAAAGGGGGAGATGACGGTTTTCAGCCTCGGGGACCGGATTACTGCGATTGGTTGTCGTTTTCGATCGCGTTCCGCATGCGTCTCATGGCTTCATCAAGCAGATCGTCGGAATCGTACGTCCCGCGATCGACGGCCTCTTGGATGGTTCGCAGTTTTTCGGCCCGCAGTGCGGCTTCTTCTTCTGGCGAGATGGCGTCGGCCTCCGGGCTGTCGGCGGCATCGCCCTCGTCGGCATTCGACGGCTCAGCAGCGCTAAGCAATTCGCTGAGAGAGTTCAGGCGATTTGGGGAGGAAGGCGACATCGGCCCTGTCAATTCTGGTATTTGTGGAAACACGAGATCCTTCGCGAGTCGTAATCGTACGACTGCCATGGCAACTCGTCCACTTGAAAGCACGGAAAACCACGTCGGCCATTATGCTTGTCGACGTAAACAGCCGTCTAGTCAGACTTTGCGGGCAGTTGAGTCGTTTTTTCCGGAGTGTCGTTCGCGTCCGCTTCCTCCGGTGCCGACAAATCTTCGCCGAATACTGCAAGGATGCCAGCGGGGATCTCAAATCGCTCAGGTTTCCTTTCCACCTTGCGATTGATCTTACCTGCCAGTTTTTCACTTTCCTTCCTGACGCGATGTTCAATGATGTTCTGGATCGATTCGCCGAACAGCCGAACTCCGCCGCCTTTGGCATGGCTGATTCTCCGCAGTCGAAATCCTGTCAAACGAACATTCGCCGTTTCCACCTGGGGCAGCACTCGCAGCTTTCCGCCTTCATCTGTCTTCACCAGCTGATTGCGAAACTGCACGTCCGCGACAAACGTCAGGTCCGCTTCGGCCACCGCTGAGATGCTGTACAGTTTGAGGCCCAGATTCCACTGCTGTTGCTGAGCGGTAATGTTCAGCCGCGTTGATGCGCGAACTCGATAACGCGGCACGCCTTTGCTCTTTCGAGGCAGCAGCGAAATCTGCAGTTGAAAGAAGTCTTTCGGATTTACGAGAACGGCCGTGACTCGACGCCACGTTCCGTGCCTGGCGTCTTTCCAGCGTCGAGACGTGTGGACTTTCAGGCCGTCCAGGGTCACGTTCAGCCCGGACTGCACCCGTTTCGTTTTGCCCCAGTCGTCATCGTCCTCAAACGATTCCGGCAACAGCAGTATTGCCATGCCCTTCAACAATTGAATCGCAGGCGGCGGCAGCAGCGTTTCTTCGACCGGCCCAACAGGAATATCCTGAGCGCTACTGACCGCAAAGCCAATCGTTGTCACGGCCACCACAGGAAACAAAAGCAGTCTGCAGATCATGGTTGTTCCTTCAACCCAATGGCCAGTTACAGCATTTTACTTTTTGTCGTAGCGGAAGCCGCCAAGGCCTTCGACCTGTCACCGCCGAAATTCTCGGCGAAGTCCGCTACAGAACGACCGCGTGATTTTGAAAACTGCTGTAGCGATTGGCTGACAGCGAACAGCCAAAGCTACTTCGAATACGGTCCCGAGCCGACGAGTTCCTGATCCACGAATCCCTTCTCCACGCAGGCACGAACGGCATCCGCCGCGGCCAGAATATTCTGCTCCGAAATATCAAGGTGTGTCGCCGCCCGCATTCGTTGACCTCCCATCGGCCCCATGCGAACGCCGCGTTCCTTTAATGCCGCAGCCAGTTGTACTGCCGTACCGAGTTCAGCAGCAATCTGAAAGAAGACAAGGTTCGATTCCGTCGCTTCCGGACAGGCGTCAATGCCATCAATCCCAGCCAGCTTTGTCGCCAGCAATGTTGCATTATCGTGATCCTGCCGCAGTCGGTCCACATTGTTTTTCAGTGCGTAAATTGCTGCGGCCGCGACAATCCCGGACTGCCGCAGCGCGCCGCCCAGCATTTTTCTGAAACGACGAGCCAGACGCATGTCCTCGGCCGTTCCCACCAGAACGGATCCCATCGGACAGCCCAGTCCCTTGCTGAAACAAATGGAAATGGTGTCGAAGCAGGCCGCCATTTCTGCCGCCGAGTAGCCTGCTGCGACGACAGCGTTGAAGAACCGAGCCCCGTCCAGGTGCATTCTTAAGTCGTTGTCAGAAGCCCAGCTGGCAACCTGCCGCATCTGTTCCAGCGGATAGACGAAGCCACCCGCAATATTCGTCGTGTTTTCCAGACACACCAGTCGAGTTCGACAGAAATGCTGATCGACAACCCGAGGCTGTCCGACCAGATCCTCGAGACTCAACATTCCCTTCGCCGCGCGAATCTGACGAACAGTGACGCCGCTGAGTACGGCCGGACCACCGGCTTCGAAGATGCCGATGTGGCCGGTGTCGTTGATCAGCAGCTCGTCGCCCGGCACACAGTTGACTCGGACTCCCATCTGGTTCGACTGCGTTCCCGAGCACGCGAAGACGGCCGCCTCTTTACCGAGCATGTCCGCAACCATGGTCTCCAGACGATTAACGGTCGGATCTTCACCCATCATGTCGTCACCAACTTCGGCGTCGAACATGGCCTGTTTCATCGCCGGTGTCGGCTTCGTGACGGTATCACTGCGCAGGTCAATCATGTTTTTCTGTACGTCCGGCCATGAGGTAAACGGCAACGGGCACATCAACAAACCGAGAAAGACGCTGATCCCGCTGAGAATTTCCAGTCAAGGACTGTACTTTGAGAATTCACACGCTTCAATCATCTGCAGATCAGCTTGAAGCAGAAATCAACAGAGCGAACCAGGATTCCGTAGAACAAAACCCGGATTGATGACCGCCATACCTCTTAATATCACCTGCATCGACTGCCGACAGGGCGGGGCCGAAGAACTATTCCGCGAACTTCGAGACAAACTCAGCCCGCGCGGTGACGTTGTTTCCGAAGCCGGGCGTCAACGTACCATCGAACTGTTCGGAGAACCTCTCAGTCCCCGTGAAGTCGTGCAGCGAATCTGTGAGGACGTGAGAACCCAGGGCGTTGACGCGGTCCTCGACTACACCGCTCGGTTGGACAAGAAGCAACTGACACCGGAAACGATCCGTGTGCAGCCTGAAGAATTCGAAGCCGCCACCAAAGCCGTTTCACCTGAGTTCCTGCAGACCGTGCGACAGATTCGAGACAACGTTGCGGAGTTCCAGTCGGCAGTGTTGCCGACCGATGCAGTTGTCAAACGCACCCTGAATGGTGGAACGGTCGAACTTCGACAGCGTCACCTGCCGATGAAACGAGTCGGCATCTGCGTGCCGGGCGGAGCTGCAGCGTATCCATCAACTGTGCTGATGACGGCTGTGCCCGCGAAAACTGCCGGCGTGCCGGAAATCGCCATCGTCGTGCCGCCGACTGAATTTGGTGGATACAACAACGACATGTTGGCCACCTGTCACGAAATCGGCGTCACCGAAGTCTATCGCGTCGGCGGTGCTCAGGCCGTGGCGGCGCTGGCCTATGGCGTGGATGGCATCAATCGAGTTGACAAAATCGTTGGTCCCGGGAACCTGTTCGTGGCATTGGCCAAGCAGCACGTCTTCGGCGACGTTGATATCGACAGCATCGCCGGACCCAGCGAAGTCATCGTTCTGGCCGACGAAACCGCCAGGGCCGAATTCATCGCGGCCGATCTTATTTCCCAGGCCGAACACAGTCCTGGTTCCGGCGTGCTGATTACATGGCACGAACCGCTGATCGCCGAAGTTCAGACAGCGTTGGAACGACAGCTCGCTCAACTGCAGCGAGGCGATCTGGCGCGACAATGTCTGGCCGACTATGGAGCCCTGATTCTGGCTCGCAACGAAACCGAAGCTGCAGAGCTAACTGACATGCTGGCTCCTGAGCATCTGCACATTTCGATGGACGATCCGGAATCGATGCTGTCGCGAATTCAGAATGCCGGCGCGATTTTCATGGGACACTACACTCCCGTTGCCATCGGCGATTACGTCGCCGGACCGTCCCATGTTCTGCCCACCGGCGGAACGGCAAGATTTGCCAACGGGCTGGCATCAACGGACTTCATGAAACGCAGCTCAGTCATTTGCTACGACCGGCAGTCGCTGGCCGCTGACTCTGATCGAGTGCGTCTGATGGCCGAAAAAGAGGGGCTCACCGCGCACAGCGCCAGTGTGGATATTCGTCTGCGTGACTCGTGAGTATTCTTCGTGGTCACTCACAGGTCAGACTTCGCCCGAGCGATGGCAGTAGATCGAACATCACAAACAGAAGGAAACAGATCAGATGATCACGGCAACGGAACAAGCCTGCGACGGACAGCGAAACGACGATGGCTCTGTGTTTCCTCTTCTAATCGTGTGCGAACCCACCACAGCAACTCTGGAAGATGCGGCAGCGTGGGCCGCTGAACGCAGTGACGAGCTGGGTGCGAAGGCTGCTGAACACGGAGCGATCCTGTTCCGTGATTTTCCGCTGGTCACTGATCAGGACTTCGATCGCTTTATTACGGCATTCGGTTTTCCGAATTTCACGTACGAAGACTCGCTGTCGAATGCCGTGCGCACCAATCGAACGGAGCGAGTCTTCACGGCTAACGAAGCACCGGCGGATGTGAATATCTGTCTGCACCATGAAATGGCACAGACGCCCATTTATCCGTCGAAGCTGTTTTTCTTCTGTGAGAAGCCGGCGGAGCAGGGCGGTGCGACTCCGCTGTGTCGCAGCGATGTTCTGTTTGACCGTATGACGAATGAAATGCCGCAGTTTGCAGCGGACTGTGCAGAAAAGGGATTGCTGTATTCACACGTCATGCCGGCCGTTGATGACGCGGCATCCGGCATGGGCCGCAGCTGGCAAAGCACCTGGAAAGCCACGACTCCCCAGGAGGCGGAAACTCGCATGGCCGCACTTGGTTATTCGTGGGAATGGCTGAACGATGGCTGCCTGAAAGTTACCACTCCTCAGTTGCAGGCTGTGAAACAACTCGACAACGGCAGGACGGCCTTCTTCAACCAGTTGATTGCCGCTTTCCATGGTTGGAAGGATGCACGCAACGACCCTGGGAAGTCGATCACGTTTGGCGATGGTTCACCGCTGGACCCGGCGACCATGGATCGCGTTATCGAAATGGCCGAAGAGATTACCTTCAACGTACCGTGGCAGGCCGGCGATGTGGCTCTGGTCGACAACTACGTCGCCATGCACGGGCGACGAACGTTTCAGGGGACTCGCAAGGTATTGGCGTCACTTGTGGCGTCGTGACCAACGGAACAGCGTCAGGTGTTTTGCTTGGCCTGTGTTTTGGTAACCCGACGTGTGATCGACGCAATCTGCCTTCTCGCTTACGTGCATTGGGACGACGGCCGGGTGGATTGGCTGATTGGGGGTAGGCGGGAAGAGCATTCGATTTCGACGTGACGCTCCGCGGTACGCCAGACCTGTCCTGGCGCCCATCCCCAACATCGTCAGACAGGTCCTGACCTACAAACTGACGGAAAAAAACGGTCGAACCGCAGTGACTGAATCAGGGGACTCACGTCCCCCGCTCGCCTAAACACGGGCGAGCCGAGCACGTCAGTGCCGGGATGGTGTTTCCCTGCGGTGCTCCGGAGATTCCCGCCGCCGCACTGACTGTGTCGTGGCTGCGGTTATGGCAATTGCCGGTCGCTCGAACAACGCCAGCGCACATCGCGCATTCGTTTGGTGCAGTGATCGAAGTGCCCAACCGTCGACCGGGTGTTCGATCATCCATTTGGTGCGAAACAAATGCGAGTACACCCAGATGCGCTGCACGCTGGCATCCACGGTTCGCAGCGGCAGACCGTTCTGGTACAGATCACGACGGACGGTGGGTGGCCCGGAAACGGTGTGATGCGACTGGCTGACGTATCGGCGAAACCAAAGTTCGTCAAAGTGATTCGACCCGGACCAGAAGTCCATGGATTGAGCAAGAAACGCGTCCGACTTCTGCCAGTTGCGGCTGATGTGATGAGAAACGTGGTCGTACCCGATCCCGGCAACCTGCGGCGACGTTAAGAGTCCCACGGCTGCACAACATGCTGCCGCCGCGCTGAAGACCTGTGCGGAACGCTGACCAACGGAACGGCGTAAAATAAATGCAATCAACGGCAGGTGAATCCATGCACCGGTCAGCATATAGCGAGGCCACATCGCGCTTTGAGAAGCGACAGAAAAAACCTGAGTGGCAGCGAATCCTGACAGCATGACGCCTACGGCAACAATGCCGGCGTTCGTGTTTGCACGATTCTCACTGGCCTGACGCAGACTGCGCCAGAGAAATAGAACACAGCCCAGATACAGTGCGATATGCAGTGGCAGAGTCGTCATGAAGGCAGAAAACGTAACGTGCGAAAAGATCAACGACGACGTTTGAGCGAAATACGCGGGGAAGTTTTCAATCTCAACAAGTGGATAGGGTGCTTCGACCTGCATATAGAACAGTGCAGCCACGCAAGGCAATGCAGGCTGGCGAAGAATGTCAGCGCCGCATAGGGCAGACACTGAAATCCCAGCTCGATCCAGATCGGGTTTAGAGCCATTGCGACCAGCAGCAGTGACTGCGACGTCACGTCCTGGATCAGTCGCCGCAACACGCGGCTCCAGACAAACACGGTCGCGACCGAAAAGATTATGCTGGGTAGTCGCAGCAGCCAGTCCGGTGACGAACTATCGGCGATGGAACCAATGATCAGCCGCATGAGAGGCGGGTGTGACGAACCAGGCTCACACAGTGATGCCGCAAACCCCAGATCGATGGCGTGAACGAACAGCAGTTCGTCGCCCAGCAGTCCCGTCGTAAGGGCTCGCAACAGCAACACAGCCGCGACGGCTGTCATCGTCGCCACGGTGACGACTTCGCTGAAACGATTCGGGCCGGGGCCGGACGTCGTCTTACGGGCGTTTTCTGAGTGCGTTATGGAAGACGCTGCAGCCATTGGCCTGATTATTACGGGGAAGAAGAGCAGGGAACGTGTCGCCGCAACCGTAGCACGCGTGATCTGCAGATCCGGACCGATTGCAGCGGCGAGCAATGCCCCGTGGACAAGACAATCTGCAACGTAGGAACGTGACAGTCGTGTCAGTTATGCAGACACAGCCGGAACGCGGGATCATAGATTTCCGCAGGAAATCACGTGGGCCTGGCTCACGGCGTTGTCTTGACAGGCGGCAGCGACCGTAACAATGCCATCGTGGCCCAACTGCTGGCGGCAACCGATATGAATTGGTCTTCGCCATGTGGGAAGCCGGTTTCATAGTACGGCTGAAATCCGTCGGCTCGTGTGACCACGTGCCATGTTCCATCATCAAGCTGCTTATCGAGCAGGAATCGGACTCCGGATTTCATGGCCGGATGATCCGTTTCCAGTTGGCCCGCCTTCAGCAGCGAGGCCATCACCGAGCTCGTGGCGTAGACATCGCTGTCCATCTCCATGGTCTGGGACCAGCCGCCATCCGGCTTCTGTTGCTTCAACAACTCCTCAACGGCAGTCGTCGCATCAGCATCTTCGGCCTGCACGATTCTGAGAGATTTTAAACGAAAAACTGCGTCCTCAGTGTCAGCAGGCTGTGTGGTCAACAGCCACTTCGCCGTCGCACTGAAACGAGTCTCTTTCGATTCGTCCTGAGCTTCAGGTGTGAACCCCTGTAACCCCCGCAGAGCAACGTAAGTCGTCGTAAACTCGTTGCCGTCGGAGGGAGGACGAGTTCCCTTTTGGCTCCAGTGGTCTTTGTCGCTTTGACGTTTCAGCAGGTAATCGGCGACCGCGTCTGTGGTAGCATCGTGAGCCAGTCCGCCGACCTGCAGTGCCCACAATGCGTAGCCGGCGGTCAGCACCTGTCCGCCCTGGCCTTTGCCGTCCAGGTATCGTTGTTCGCCACGCTTCAGATGGGCCAGGATGTGTTTCAGTTGCGAGGAAAGATTGGCTTCATCGACTGAAAAACCACGTTGCTTTGCTTCTGTCAGCGCCAATACCGGCACCGCGTGATTGTGACACGTGAAGCACTTGTTCTCTGTGCTGGATCCGGCTGAAGCCTTTTCCAGCCAGGGAATCGCCTGTTCGATGGCCGAACGGATTTGCCCCTCGGTGATTTCTGCCGCTGGTAACGAGGTCGACAGACACACGGCAGCACACAATAGAATCACGTATCGCATCGAATGCCATTCCTTCATCGTGGTGGACAACTGATCGAATGACATAAAAGTCTAACCTGATACGATGTTATATTCACTACTCAAAGCGGATTTCGGATTGCCATGACGATCAATATTGGATTACTCGGAGCGGGCTGGTTCGGTCGGGAAGCTCATCTGAAGAACCTGCTGCGTCTGCCGGACGTGGAAGTTGTTGCCGTTAGTAGTCGCAGTGCTGAAAGCCGCGCCGCTGCCACAGAACTCACTGGCGATCAGCTACAGACGTTCGAAGACTGGCGCGATGTGCTGCAGGTCGACGCGTTGGATGCGGTGATCGTGGCCCTGACGAACGACCAGCATCACGAAGCTGCTGTGGCGGCATTTGCCGCGGGCAAACATGTGCTGTGCGAAAAGCCGCTGGGACTGACGATCGCCGAATGCGACGAAATTATTGCTGCATCGCAGGCTGCTGGAAAAGTACTGCAGATCGGGCACGAGATGCGGCATCAGGGACTCTACCAGCGGATGAAGTCGATGGTGGAAGGCGGCGATGTCGGTGATCCTCGTATTATGTGGTGTCGTGAATATCGTGGTCCGATGCGTCCTGGCTGGCGGTCGAGCGAAGAGATTACCGGTGGCATGCTGCTGGAAAAGAACTGCCATCACTTCGATCTGTTCAACTGGATGCTGGACACGCCGCCGGTTCGAGTCTCCGCCTTTGGGGGCACAGACGTGCTGACGGATCGTGAGCTGCTGGATAATGCTCAGGTGCTGGTGGAATACGAAGGTGGCCGCCGCGCGGTTCTGGAAATCTGCCTGTTTGCACCGACTGGTGGCGATTGCGAAATCGGCATCGTCGGCAGCGGTGGCCGTATCGATACGAAGAACCAGGCCATTCACCTGGAATACCACCGTTTTGATCCGGCCGAACACATCTCAGAACAAGTCCCGGATCCGGACGACGAAGCGGGCTTCAAAGATGCGTCCGGGCGAGTCGACCGTGGCATCAAAGCCGAGCTGGCTCATTTTCTGAATTGCTGCCGCACAGGAGCAAAGCCGCTCAACGATGGCGAATCAGCACGAATGAACGTGGCCGTGTGTCTGGCTGCCCAGGAATCCATTCGTCGCGGCGGAGTGGTGACAATCGCCGAGGTGATGAACGGCACGGCGTAGCGCACCGGCGAAGCAGGAACTGCGGCTTTGCGGCAAACCCGCGCCCCACGTGGCATCTTGAAATATCCAATGTCGAACAAAGAATGTCCATGGGTGAAGTTTCGGATTCCGCCACCTGGACTTTGGTCGTTCCTTGTTCGAAATTGGCCATTCTGTCTTTTCTTGCCAGCGCGGTGGGGTGGCCGGTGGTTGGAGCGAGGAACGAGTGAAAACCCGGGGCTTCCTTCGCAAGCTCAGTCCAGCCGCCGGCCACCCATGTGCTCAGCACGTGTACCACAACGAAAAGACCAGGCGGGCACCATCAAATCTCGCTGCACGCTCCTAATCCGTGACCGCTCGGCCTAGACTGTCTGCTGACGCGAAGCACTGTCCGACACAACACGCCGAGATATTCATTCATGAGCAGCGATTCTGCGAATAACGATCCGCATGTCAGCCCGGCAGCTGAGGGCCAGAAACTCAAATGGAACCAGGGCATCAGCAGTTACCAGTGGCTGGTGTTGGTGGTCGCTTCACTGGGCTGGGTCTTCGACGTCTTCGAAGGGCAGGTGTTTGTTGCCAGTATGAACGACGCGATGCCGCAGTTGCTCGGAGCCAGCTCAACCACCGTCGACGATGCGACTAGAAAAACTATCGCTTCGTGGAACAACTACGCTCTGGCATCGTTTCTGCTGGGCGGAGCCTTTGGCGGCATCTTGTTTGGTATGCTGAGCGACAAGATAGGCCGGTCGAAGACGATGGTCTACACCATCCTTTTCTATTCGGTCTTCACCTGTATCACTGCGTTCGCAAACGCTCCGTGGCAGATGGTGTTCTTAAGGTTTCTGGTCGCAATGGGTGTCGGCGGGGAATGGGCCGTGGCCAGCGCGATGGTCGCGGAAGTCATGCCGAAACGTTCTCGGCCCGTGATGAGTTCCATCTTCCATGCATCGAGTGTGTTTGGCACGCTGATGGCTGTTGCCGTTGGTTACTTCATCATTAGTCGACAGGTTTTGGGTGACAACACATGGCGATTGGGATTCATGATCGGTGTCGTCCCGGCACTGCTGACCATCTTCATTCGCTGGAAACTGCGAGAACCGGACCAATGGGTGCAGGCTCGGGAACGGGAGAAAGTCGACGCCACTCAAAAAACAGGCTCGCTGTTAGGTCTGTTCGATCCCGCCTTCCGGCGAAACACGATTGTCGCTGTTTCCCTGGCAACGATCGGACTGACTACATTTTGGGGCTGTCATATTTACGGAAAGGATACTCTCAAGCGTCGGGCTGAACAGGCGGTGCTGCAGAACGCCGGATTGGCGGACGTCGACTGGCCAACTGCAACGGACGCTCAGACGAAACAGCGTGGTGCAGTCTTAAAGGCAGAAAAAGATACGATCAAACGGGCAGAAATGACGGGCATGTTTCTGACGATGGTTCTGGGGGGCGGTCTGGGGCTGGTGATGTTTGGTTCAATTTCCAATATTCTGGGGCGTAGAGGCGCGTTTGTGTTTTATCACCTTGGCGGATTCATATCGGCGATCCTGCTCTTCTATGTCTTAGGGCCGGGAGACTATTCCCAGGCGACGTTATGTGTGTTTCTACCTGTTTTTGGGTTTCTGACGCTGGGAATGCACGCTGGCTATGCAGTGTACTTTCCCGAATTATTTCCCACTCGGCTACGAGGAACAGGCACAGGTTTTTGTTTCAATGCCGGTCGAGTCGGCTCTGCGGCTGCGATCCTGATTTCCGGGATACTGAAGTGGACGCCGAATCAGTCGTCGACTTACATGATTCCGTTGTTCGCGGTCGGAATCGTCGTAACGCTGATGGCGAAGGAGACTCGTGGTGAGGATCTGCCGGAATAGCAGTGTGGAACTGTGTGACCAGGAATCGAACAACCCTGGTCTGAACACGAGAGCAGGGCTTCAGGGCGAATTTTTGGAAAGCCGTTACAGGTCCGTTGAATGCAGGCAGTGCAATGTCGGCTGATGACGAATT
>JAPYTO010000015.1 GCA_029941865.1 Fuerstiella sp.
CAGGCAACGACCCATGCTTCAGCATCGGATTCCGAAATCGCCTGCTCAAGATTTAGCCAGCCGGGCACGTCCGGAAGTTCTCTGGACAGGGCTTCCAGACTGGCCGGGCGTCGGGCCACCAGACCGACCAGATTCGCTTCGGCCAGTCCGGCCAGCGTCAGCGAATGCAGGCGGCCGAAACGCCCAAGTCCAACGACCCCAATTCTGACTGGCTCGAAACTCTGTTGGCTCATCTCTGTTTCCTCATCCCCGTGCCGTGCGTCGGACATCGACTACGGCGTAGTACGCTGAATTGTGGCCGCGAAAGACGTGTTCAGCCGAAGAAACAGGCATTCCCACAAGCCAGAACGGTTCACGACAATATGTAAACTGCTCTAATGTTTGGATCGCGTTTCCAGGTCGCCGATCGTTACGACAGGCAGACGTCCTTCCAGATATCGTCGGTCGAACAGGTGCAGCACGGCGCCGTGCGGTTGATCGGAGGGGCCTTCCGTCCCCTGAAGCAGATCCAGTTGGCCATCTTCGTTCCAATCGGCAGCATCAAAGGAGCAAGCGTGACGAAAGACGTGCAGATCCTGGCCGTTCCGTTGGAATTGCCCATGGGCTCTAAACTGTGGTGCGGTCGGGCTGCCAGTATTCTCATAGTAATAAACGGCCCACAAGGTTCCTTTAAGCAGATCAAGATCCCCGTCGGCGTCCCAGTCAACCAGTAATGTGTGGTTGTCGCCGTTGTTGTTCTGGCCACCGAACCAGCCCGTGACTGGTCCGCCGCTTTCCAGATTCAGAGTCGACCCGCGAGTGAAATCCAACTGACTCGGATCGGGTTGTTCCTTGTTTATCTCGCAGATATAGAAGGCATTGTCGCGGTCTGAGTGGATCACCAGGTCCATTGTTCCGTCCGCATCAAGATCTCCGATGGATACTTTGGAACGCCACGCCAGTTCGTCGGTTAGTCCGTCTACGGTGACAATTCGCCCACTGGCAAAGATAGGGGCCGCGCGTGATCCGGTGTTCTCGAAGTATTTTGTCTGCCAGCGCTGGCCGGTTGCGAAGAGATCGAGATCTCCGTCGCCGTCCCAGTCGCCCATCGTCGGGCACAACCAGCCGTACATCGCTTCAGTTGGCCCCTGTGGACCAAATGTTGACGGTTCTTCGGCCTGTGGATCAAGCCAGTTTGGCATCGAAAGCTGAGTACCGCCAGCATCGAGCATCACGGGCGATTCGAAGACCGGCTGCAATGTTGTGCCGCGGTTTCTGAACAGTCGCAGGCCGGTGTGATATCCCCCCAGCAGATCGAGATCTCCGTCGTTTTCCCAATCCACGGAGATCGTGAAGCTGGTCATGATCTCCGGGTCGACCTGTTTGGCAATGCCACGTGAAATCAATTTTGGATAAGTCGAGATTTTCGAAAGGCGTGTGCCGGGAGCGGTGCGGCCGCGAATGGGTTTCGGTAACGCGACGTCACTTTGGCGGAACAGGCCGAGCGGATCAGACATGGACAGGCTGACGCGCGACTTCGGATTTACGTTTTCAAAGAATTCGCCGTTCGAAATTATGTCCAGGTGACCATCGTTATTCCAATCGACCAGAAATGGCGAATCGATCATTTTTACGCCGATTGGGATCGGAGCGTCGAACAGTGGCTCGGCGCGGCTGCCGCGGTTTTCGCAGAACGTCAGGCGTCCGCCTTCCAGCGGTCTGTCGGTTTCATCATGAAACAACAGATCGAAGTCGCCATCGCCATCCCAGTCAACGTATTCGACTGAGCCATTGGCGTGTCCTCGCCCGTGAATGACAAGTCCATTCAGATCTTTCAACGTCACTGGCCGATGATAATCGGCTGCCCCGTCAGTGGCCGTGCCCATGTTTTCCAACAGGTCGAAAACCATCACGGCCGTGCCATATGGCGCGACGCCTTTGCTGGTATCGACCTGGCGAATTCGGCTGACCTTTCGGTAGCCGACGACCAGATCAACGTCTCCGTCGCCTTCCCAGTCGATGCGGCGAACTCCACGAGGTGCCCAGGCATTTCTCTTTCGCAGAATGCCGGGACTGCCCGTCCGAAATTCAGATTCTTCCGTCAGTTGAATCACGTTCTGCGCCGACTTCAGTTTCCACAGACCGCTTGCGTCTCGTTCGCCTGTGTTCTCCCACCAGGTCAACCGCATCGCCGGACCGAAACCGTAGAAATCCGGATCGCCATCGCCGTCCCAGTCGTCAACGAACCAGTTCTGCGGCAACAGATCAGATCGCAGAAACTTACCCTCGTTGTCCAGTAGACGTCGTCGCGGCGCAAATAACGGCGAATTGTTGGTGCCCACATTTTTAAGAAAGTAGACGGCGTTGCCGAGGCTTTTTTCGAGTTCCTGACCGTGTTCGAAATGGCGATACCCCCATCCCATCAGGTCGCGGAGTCCGTCGCCATCCCAGTCAACGTGCACGAACTGCGAATGCAGCGGTGTGATGTTGGCAGGACCGGATTCGCCGCTGTTGAAACGAAACGTATCGCCGATTCCGATGGGCCCCGCACGCTTTGTGTTTTCCAGTCGCCCGCCGTCGCCGGAAATGTTCGTGTCGCCCGTACTGAAACAGAGATGATACTCGCGGCACGTCGGCCCGGTGCTGCGCCAGGCGATCGTTGCGACTCCCGTTGTTTCCATGTCGTTGGAGACAGTGCACGGGACAACTGAGTCCTCTGCGGTCACGCAGATCGAATCGCGCCGCACGACTGCAGCATTGCCTTCCAGTAGCTCACGGAAATTGATAGCGATCACGATCGGCGAGTTCTGTGGCGTTCCCGGACTGACCGCAATCGCCACGCGGTATACAGACCGCGTTGTTCCATCGGAGTAATGAGCCGGGGCCGAGGCAACCCACGCAGGGGCGAATGTTAAGAGTACAAAAATTCTGATGACAAGTTTCATACGGAATTAGCCGTCCTGGGTTTTGCCGCAACTACCGTGTCAGATTCGTTCACTTGTTTTACGAATTGTGTGATCGCGGCTGCCCGGTCGGGAATTGTCCGCTCAGGTGTCTTGCTGTAGACAGCATTATGACGGACTTATGCTGAGTCTTATGAAGAAGAGACGATCAGATTGGCGTGCGTTTTTGTAACGAGCAATGAGAGCAAACCAGTGTTTTGCACGGGGGCAGGGAAGTTTGCAATGTAACAGAGCACCAGACAGAATCGAATCGTGCCACGGAGTCTGCGGAGGAATCGATATCTTCACAGATTTGAGGACTACGATCTGAGCGTCCGTAGGCAGTTCGGTGCACGTGTGGACTGCGGCAAAGACGGGAGGGTAAAGATCTGTAGACTCCTATGCGGCGCAGGGCACCCTGGCCGTGTTTTTTCGGAAGAGCAATGCTGGGCTGGGATCGGCTTCCGACCAATAAGACATGGCCCTCTCTCACAATCAGGCCTATTGTTTCATCGGTAGCCGAATCGACCGATAGGACATAAACTGCTGTTGTGTGTGACTCATGTCGTCCGGTCGACATCGTTGTTTATTCGATGGCATTGGCAGCGTATTGACTGACATTTGCACACAAAGTTTCGTTAGAAGGCCAACATCCTCGAAGCAGAGTTTCGCGGACATGTGTCACAGTCCGGGGCCGGGGAACAGGCGACTGGATAATTCGTAGTTTCGTTCCAGATTATTGAATCAAGTGCGCTGGGGTTTTCCGACAGCTTTGTTTGCGTTGTGGCTCGTTCCTTTGATCGGGTTTCTGCTGGTGCGTGCGCATTTCAAACGTCGCGACGCCGCGCGACGTTTTGTTGAACAGCCGATGGTGGAACGGCTGCTGCCTGCTTTCGATACGACCCGCGTGTGGCTGAAAGCAATTCTTGTGATGACAGCCGTCACTCTGCTGATTGTCGCGATCGCTCGGCCGCGATTCGGTTTTGACCTGAAAGAGATCTCCAGTCGTGGAGTGGATTTGTTTGTGCTGCTGGATGTGTCTCGTTCCATGCTGGCGGAAGATGTGAAGCCCAATCGTCTGGAACGGGCAAAGTCGGACATTCTGGACTTGCTGCAAAAGCTGGAAGGCGATCGCGTTGGCTTGATCGTGTTCGCCGGTGCTCCGGTTGTTCAGGTTCCGCTGACAACTGATCAGGGTTTCTTCAAAATTGCATTGGAAGACGTCGACAGTGACAGTGCACCTCGTGGCGGTACGTTAATTGGCGACGCAATTCGCAAAGCACTCGCGTCGATGGAGACTCGTTCGGATCGGGACCAGGCGATCGTGTTGATCACCGACGGAGGTGATCAGGATTCGTTTCCTGCCGAAGCTGCCAAACAGGCGGCGGAACGAAACGTGCGGATCATCACGGTGGGGCTGGGCGATGTGGCCGAAGGAGCTCGCATTCCGCAACGAGCCGAAAGCGGAGGTCTGACCTTCGTGCAACATGAAGGCCAGGAAGTCTGGTCCAAAATGGACGAATCGCTGCTGGAGCAGATGGCCACGACAACTCAGGGCGCCTACGTTCCTGCACAGACGTTGCGCTACGATCTTGGACAGATCTACGACGACCAACTGGCCAGACTGACTCAGGGAGACATCAGTACAGAACAGCGAAAACGCTATCGTGAGCAGTTTCAGATGTTTGCGATTCCGGCGTTCCTGCTGCTGTTGCTCGAGATGTGGATCCCCGGATATCGTCGTCGTCAGACAAGTGATCGGGAGGTCACAGCGTGAATCGTTTGCCGTACATGTCCGTTTTGGCATTGCTGTTGCTGTCGGTGTTGACCGGCGCGGACACGCCGGATGCGGCCGTGTCAAAAGTTCGCGATGGCATTCAGCAGTTTCGCAACAGTGAATTTTCGGAGGCCGAAAAATCATTCTCCGAGGCCAGCGAAATCGCTCCTGAAAATGCGACGATTCTTTTCGACGAAGCATGTGCCGCGTTGGCCGCCAAAGACAATGACCAGGCACGAGAATTGTTTAGCAAGGCGGCTCTGGCAGAGCATTCGACAGTCAGCGTGAAGGTTCACTACAACCTTGGCTGCCTGGAAGCCGATGCGGCTCGCGAAAAACTGGGCGACGATCCGGCAGGTGCCACCGGTGATGTGCGGGAAGAATCAATCCAGCTGATGCTGACCGCTGTCCGCCACTATCGCGACACACTGGCGTTGGACGAACAGCACACGGATGCTCGACATAATCTGGAACTCATTCGGCTGTATATCAAACATATTCAGTCACAGTGGGAAGAACGCGACAAGCAGAAAGACCGCGAAGAAAAGGGACTGCTGCAATTCCTGAAGATGATTGCTGATCGTGAAACGCAGCTGCGTACGACCACAAAGTCTGTTGTTGACGAACCGGATTCCGTTCAAAAACGACAGGCCGTCAGAGAAACGGTGGCTGCTCAACGAACCCTTCAGGAAGAAATCGAACCGCTCAAACAGAAAATCGACGAAGAGTTGCAGGCATCTCAGCCGGCAGCTGGCGGCCCTCATCCAGGTAGTCCGGCGCAGCCCGGAAGCCTGGTCCAACCTGGAGTTGCTGCACAATCGCCTCCGCCGGACGATCAGATGGAACAGACGCGAAGCCTGCTGCATCAGCTGACGGATGAAGTGGGCCGCAATATGTTGACGGCCGCCGAAGCACTGGACTCGAATGACTCGGCCGCTGCAATTGTCGCCGAAACCGAGGCTCTGATGTTGTTGCACCAGTTGTATATGGCACTGGCTCCGTATCCGGACATTCTGCAGCGCGCCGTCGAACGGCAGCAGGCTTTGCTGGGAGAAGACGCTGATGTGGCTGAGGCGAGAGAAGCTGCCGCGAACGAGCCGGAAGAACAGGCAGCGACAGTGTCCGCTGAAGGTGCAGTCGAGCAGAACGACGGTGCTGATCCTGACGACAAAGCGACAGGTGATGACACCGACGATACCAGCTCCGATGCGCCGCTCGCAGCGCCGGACTTCGAAGATCTCGGGGAAGGTCAGTCGCGGATTACCGACTTCAGTCGGATGTTGGCGCTGAAGGCAGAGGCGGAATTGCCGCAGGTTCAGCAGCAGTTGGAGGAGTTGAGGCAATCGGCACCGCCGGAGCCGGCTGAAGTCGAGGACGAGGAGAAACTTTCAGAGGAAGGCGCTGCAGTAGAGGCTCAGCAGCATCAGTTGCAACAACAATTGAAGCAGGTCGAAGGCCTGGCGAAGTCCATGGAACTTGCCGTTCAGTTGGCACCTGAGGTCGAACAACATTCTCAGGCGGCTGTTGACCGATTTTCTCAGCGGCAGTTGGCTGTTTCGGAGCAGCAGGAAACTCACCGAATTCTGAAGCAGATCGCCGAGCCATTAGTCGACCAGGACCAACAGAATCAGGACGATCAGAATCAAGACGACGGCGACCAGGATCAGCAGCAGAACGAAGACGGTGATCAAGGGGAACAGAATCAGGAACAGCAGGAAAGCGAGCAGCAGGAGAAGGACGAGCAGCAACCGGATTCAGAACAACAGGACGCTCAGTCAAAACAGGACAAGGCAGAATCTATTCTGCGGCAGGCGCGGGAACGTGAACGACAGCACAAGGATCTTCAGAAGCAGCTACGGGCAATTCTCGGACAGCGGATCAAAGTTGATCGGGATTGGTAGGTTTCTTCTCCTCGCCCGCACGAATACGATTGGTCGACCGCCTGCTGCCGTCCAGCTGGGCGCAGATTTCCTCATCTAACAACAAGACAGAATGCAGATTTTCGTTCGGACATTCATCGCCAGCTCGATAGTGCTGCTGCAATTTGCGGCCGCGTATTCGACCTGCGCTGCGCAGGAGCCAGAGATAATTGTCGAAGTGGATCGGCAGCAGCTGTACGAAGGTGAATCGATCACCTATCGAATCACACTCAACCACGTTGAAACCCCATCGCCACCAAAGTTGAACGGATTCGACAGATTTCAGGTGGAGTCGCTGGGTGAGCAGTCGTTGAATTCGCAGCAGATCACCATTATCAATGGTCGTCGCAGTGAGATTATTCGGCGGGGGCGACAGTACAACTATCGGCTGACGCCACTATCGTCGGGCCAGTTCAGCATTCCGGCGCCGTCGGCAGAGGTTAACGGACAGACGCTGATCGGCCGTGAGATTCCGCTAAAAGTCATCGCCCCAGTGGAACAGGACGTCGTGCTGCTGGGGATGAAGGCCAGTAGAACCAGCGTCTACCCGATGCAGCCATTCACAATCTCGCTGAAGGTCGCCATTCGGCAGCTGCCGGATCCTCTAAGGGAACGCAGTCCATTGAGTGTTCAGGCCAACGATCCCGTCAAATTGTCCGTTCCGTGGCTGGACGACGACCAGGTGTCGCAGGATCTGGCCCCAACACGGGAATGGCAAAAAGTCATGAATCCGCTGATCAGTCGATCGACTGGCCGTCGCGGCAGTACGGACGGGATGCAAATCAACAACATCGGCAGTCAGTCCGCATTTTCGATTTTCAGTCGTGGTGCCATGGTCTTTCTTCCTCCGTCCGTTCGCACAACGAAAACCAACAAGGATGGTGAACAGGTGCAGTATGTTGAATACACGCTGCAGCGAGAGTTCGTGCCCCAGGCGATCGGCGTTTTCAGCTTTGGGCCGGTGACAATGAAGGGCATGTTTGGCACAGATTTGGCCGATGGCAAACTCAACGGTGAACAGATCTACGCGGTCGCGAAGGCGATCACTGTCGTCGCGCGGGACGCTCCATTGGAAGGCCGGCCAACCAGCTTCAGTGGCGGGATTGGAGTCTTCAACGTGATTTCCAGCCTGACTCCGGTGTCAGCCAGCGTGGGTGATCCCATGACGCTTTCGCTGCGGATCCGCGGTGAAGGAACTCTGGCGAATGTCCGTCCGCCGGACATTTCCAGCATTCCGGAAGTATCGCAGTTTTTCAGGACCTACGATGCGACGGAAGCCAGACACGGCAACGCGCGGGAATTCACGTACAGTCTGCGACCGCTGACGACCGATGTGCAGGAATTCCCCGCAATTCCTGTGTCGTATTTCGATGTCGATCAGGAGGACTATGTCACCGTCAGGACTGTGGCGATTCCCGTGACGATTGAGGCTGCTCGGCAGCTGGATGCATCGGACATTGTGTCACAGCACGTGAGCAACACGAATGGACGCCTGGAGGTAAGTGACGCCGGGATTTTTGCCAACCACACCAGCCTGCAGACTCTGCGGGCGAGTGAAGTAACCATCGGGCGATGGCTGGCACTTTGGTCGGGCATGCTGGGGGCCTACGGAGTCGCAGCTTTTGGCATCATTCGCTATCAACAGATCCACAGCGACCCGCTGGAAAAACGCCGCAGAACGGCGAAGTCGCGGGCCGCCACATCGCTGAAGCGTGCAGAGCAGTATCGAGACGACGCGAAGAAAGAATGTCTTGACGCGATGAACATCGCGGTCACCGGGTTGATCGCCGACTTCAGTCGCGTCTCTGAAGCCGGGATGACATCGCATGACGCCGCAACGCGGCTGCAGGCAGTTGGTGCCGACAACAGTTTGCAGGATCGCACGACCGGTTTTCTGGATCACTGTGATGCAGCTCGATACGGTGCGACTGTAAAGAGTATTTCAGAATTGCTGGATGAATGCCGGCTGCTGGTCGGCGACCTGGGACGTGAGTTGGGGAAGCGATGCTGATTCAACCACGGCACCCATCGGTGCGTGTTCCGTTGTTGCCGCACCAGGAATTTGGTACCGGCAGCCCCACATCGGTTCAAACGATTATGAGCTGCTTACGTCGGCGTACAGCCATCGTTCTGATTTTTGCCGCGGCCTTGTGTTCCGGATGTGGATCGCCACCGGACCTGGAGACTTCGCGACTTTTTCAATCGGCCGAACAGATCTTTGCTGACGCACAGTCCCCCGATGACTTTGCTGAGGCTGCAACCGTCTACCAGGAGATTCTGGACAACGGTTTTCGCAGTGGCAGCGTATTTTACAATCAGGGCAATGCCTGGATGCAGGCTGGCGAAGCCGGGCGAGCGATCGCCGCATATCGACAGGCGAAACGCTATCTGCCCCGCGATCCTTATCTGGACGCCAATCTGCGGACAGCTCTTGCGGGATCGCAGTCGCCGGCGGACAGATCTCTGCTTGACTACGTGTTCTTCTGGCAGGACACGGTCAGCTACTCCGAAAAACTGGCGATCACGACCGTGCTGCTGGCGTTGGCACTGATATTCGCGGTGGCGTATCAACTGAACAAACGTCGTATTGCTGTAAAACGGGTGAGGTCCGCCACCCTGGTCCTGTTGGTGCTGTCCGCCGCCGCCGTTGGTCGAGACTGGCAGCGATACGAACAAACGCGTCGAGGTGTGATCACCACAGAAACCACGGCCAGAAAGGGTGGCTCGGAAACCTACGAGCCGGCATTCACACAGCCGCTTGCGGACGGAATAGAGTTCGAAGTTGTCACTCGTCGGAACGACTGGGTTCACGCCAGGTTTGGCCAAACCGGCACCGGTTGGATTTCCTCAAGGGACTGCGTCACCTACTGACTGCACAGACGTCCCCTTTTGCGCCGCGGATCAGCCGACAAGTCCGCCAAAATTCGCTCTTCGACTTTTACGGTGAGGATGAATGGCCTACTGTTCGCAGGCTTTGTGTTCGTGATGTCCCGTTTCGAAAGGCACGCTGAGGGAGCGGAATCCGCTCGGATGTGCACGCGGCGCATGAGCTTTGATGCGAAAAACATTGACTCCTGTGACCAGGAGGCTGTAAACCCATTCTGAAAGCGTTTGAGCTGCCGTCATGTCGAACAAGAAAAGACGCATTCTGTTTTTGTGTACGGGGAATTCGTGTCGCAGTCAGATGGCCGAAGGATTCCTGCGTGAACGCTTCGGTGAACGATTCGAAGCGCTGTCTGCTGGTGCTGATCCGGCGGGGTATGTGCATCCCAAAGCCATTGAAGTGATGCACGATGCCGGCATCGACATTTCAGAGCAGAAGAGCAAGCACATCAACGAGTTTTTGCCACCAGACGGGACGCTGCCAGACATCATTATCAGCGTCTGTTCAAATGCGGACGAAAACTGTCCGATATTTCCTGCCGACGTGGAAAGATGGAAGTGGCTCTTCGACGATCCACATCACGCCACGGGCGACGACGCGCAGAAGATGTCGGAATTTCGCCGAGTGCGTGACGAAATTCGCGACCGCCTGAATCAGGAATTCACAGGCGAGTGGCGACACTAGAAGACCGAGCAACGATCAGGGCGATATCACCATGAGTTTTTCAACTCTTCCGCTGAGTTACTGTACCAACGTTCATCCCGGTAAAACGGTCGACGAAGTCATCAACGGCCTGTCGGAGCACACGGCCCCAGTACGCAAACAACTGGATGCGCCGATGGCGGCCGGGCTGTGGCTTTGTCGCTCAGCCGTCTCGGAACTGCTGAATGACAAGGCGGTTCTGGAGCGCCTTGCTCAGACGCTGTGGCAGCATGACTTATGCTGCTACACACTGAATGCGTTTCCGTTTGGTGATTTTCATTCCGAACGCGTGAAGGAGCAGGTTTACCTGCCCGACTGGACGTCCAACGAAAGACTGAATTACACCAAAGACTGTGCTCGGATTCTGGCGGAGTTGTTGCCGGAAGGCAGCGAAGGCAGCATTTCAACCGTGCCGCTGGGCGGAAAAATGAACACCACGACGCCGGACTTTCAGGCGATCTGTTTCCACAATCTCATTCTGTTGGCAAAGTGGTTGCAGGAACTGCATGAAAGCACGGGGCGGCTGATTCGACTGGCCATCGAACCAGAACCGCTGTGTGAGATGTCTTCGATTCCCGAAGACGCTGTGCCGCTGTTTCGAAGTCTGTTCGAAATGGCAGAAGCTCTGGGAGATCTTCCGTGTGTTCAGGAACACATTGGACTGTGCTTTGACGTCTGTCACCAGGCAGTTGTCTTTGAAGACGTGACAACCTCCATCAATCAGATCGTGTCCAGCGACATTCGTATCAATAAAGTTCACATTACGAATGCCGTCGAACTGCAGAATCCGTCAGACAATGCCGCGGGCCGAGAGGCGTTGGTCAGCTATGTTGAGCCACGCTATCTGCATCAGACGTTTGCCCGGATGAGCGACGGGAGCGTCGTCAATCGACTGGATCTGAACGCCGACGATATTCGCCGGGAACCGTCGGACAGTTTTCTGCAGGCTGAAACGTGGCGAGTCCACTTTCACGTCCCGGTCTACGCGGACGAGTTGGGTCCACTGAAAACAACGCGTCCGGATTTGAAGGCAGCCCTGCAGGCCATCCTGGAACTGGAGTATTCGCCACACCTGGAAGTGGAAACGTATACCTGGCCCGTCATGCCCGATAGTGGTACAGCGGCATCCTCGCTGTCGTCACAGATTACTCGCGAGTTGGAATCGGCGTACGACATGCTGCGTGAGCTAAGCTGGATGTCACCGCCGAGTGCGTGTCGCACGGACGTGTAGCAGGGCCGGCGAGAAATTTCGCTGCTGAACGGTGGCGGAAGTCGTCACGCTTCGGCGAAGCGTGTCCTACTGGGCAGAGAACGTGTCCATTTTCGTTCCGTTGACCGGGTTAAGACGCGTAAACCTCACAAGTTTCCAGGCGTCGTCTTCTCTTTTCCAGACGGTTTGCCAGTAGTTGGGGACTCGGTGAGTCGCCCCGCCGTGATGCGTGAGAGTCAGATTGCCGTTGGCTCGGACCATCGCAACGGCTTCGCCTTCCGCCTCATCGACCGTCACGTTGACGCTCTTGATGTGAAAGGTGTCGCTGAGATCGACAAGGTCCAGACCCTCTTCGGCGCGCTCTACAAGCGCCGGGCTATCTGCGGAAATCTGCGATGTAATCCCGTTCAGGTCCTCTGCCTTAAAATGGTCCAGCATCACGTGCAGTTCGTGTTCCACTTCCTCGGCGGGCGACACCAGGTACTGCTCCAGAAAATACACCCCGATGCCCGCCAACAGCAGCACTGCCGTAAACGATTTTCCTCTGGGAACACCACTCAGAAAACTTACAACGGCGACGGCCGCAATCAGAATCAGCAGTGGCAACGGATTGTCTGTGATGTAAGTCATCGTCATCTCCTTCAGGCTGGCGGGGCGGGGCGCCCCGCCAGCCGATTTGAGCTGACGCTCAGAAGATGCTGGTCCGCTCCCGTTGGTCGCTGGTGTCAAGGATAACTTGTTGGTTGTTGGAACGCAGCCGTGACACAAACTCGATTGTGTCGCGTGCCTGCTGAAATGATCCGTCTCGCAGGTAGATTTGTCTACACATCTGTGCGTATTCCGCAGACCAGTGAGCAGGCTGATCCTCTTCGCCCCTTCCCTGGGAGGGTAAAAGTGAACTCACAAACAGTGTTCGCGATAGGCGATTTGAGGCCCGCCTCCGTGCCTGCCCCGGTTGTTTTCAGGCTTCTGCACCACGTCTTGCAGGAATGGAGGAAGAGTAGTGCAGAGACCCAAGAACCAACCCCCACAAGCGGGATGGCGGCAAGTACAGAAAGACGCGAGAAGAAGGACGCAAAGAATAGAAACGGTGACAGTTTCAGACGTGCCGCCGTTGCTTGCTTCCGTAGTGCGGGCAGCCTGCCTGCGAGTGCATGCAACAGGCTGGCAGCCTGCACGACGTCGAACGTGCGTCGCCAAACATTCGGGCACTGACGTACCCGGCTCGCCAGTGTCGACAAAGTACTACAACCGGACATCGAGCAGTTGACTGGTGGAAAAATCTCGATTGTGCCCAAGGTTGAGGGTGGCCGTTATCAGGATCCTGTCGCTCTCCGACGGAACGGCTTTCGACTCGGATTCCAGCGGGACCTGCATGTGGAATCCGGGGGATACGAAACTCCGTGTCCATAACCTGCGGCATTCGGTGATGGAATATTCGTTGTCAGCAATCTGCTGCGTCGTTCCATCGGCGGCTACGATCGACACCGTCAGGGTGAGGGCTCCCGCGGTTTTCACGAGTTCTCCATCGCTGTCGAGCGACTGTACAACGACGTTGAGAGTTCTTCCGGATTCTCCGTCGCCTTGAATGACGCCGCTGGTCAGGCGATGAATCCTGATCGAATCGACGCTGCCCCATGCGGCTTCGACTTCGGGTGTGAACGACGCCTGCGTGACACCGGAGGTCAGAAAGGCGTCATCGGGCGAATCAGGTGCCGAATTGTTTCGGGTGCGACTTCGTTCGGCCAGCAGTTCCTGGTCCTGTTCGGCAATCGTTCGCTCAGCCTCCGTAATCTGCGACCGCAGATCACGGATTGCGGATTCGTGTTCACGAAGCCGGACTTCCAGCGTTTCCTGTCGTCCACTCATTGCGCAGCCGCTCAGCAGAGTGGATGCAAGAAGAGCAACGGTCAGTGAATTCAGGCGTCGGATCATTACGGGAGTGGTAGAACCTTCAAAGGATGTGTTCGCGGGACCATACCGGATGGCGTACACCGCGCACACAGAACTTGCTGGCAGTCGGGCGGGGACATGTCTACGATTTGACGTTGTTCAACTGTATTCCCTTTCAACGGAACTCGTGTCGATGAGGATTATTGAAATGCCCGTTGGTGTTGTGTTGTTTTTTGCCATGTCTGTCGGCGTTTCGGCAGATTCAGCGAGTTCGCAGCCAAATATCCTTTGGCTCAGTTGCGAAGACATCAGCGCCCATCTTGGCTGCTACGGCTATCCGAACGCGACAACTCCGGTGTTGGACGCCTTTGCCACGGAAGCCGTCGTTTACGATCACGCTTATACAACAGCCGGAGTCTGTGCCCCGTGCCGATCCGCGATTATTACCGGCATGTATCAGACGTCGATTGGGTCTCACCACATGCGCTGCAATGCGATGCCACCCGATCATGTGAAACCGTTTACCTTCTGGCTGACCGGTGCGGGCTATTATCGCACCAACAACAGCAAGCAGGACTATCAGTTTGAGACTCCGCAGGGCACGTGGGATGAATCCAGTTCGAACGCTCACTGGAAGAATTGTCCGACGGACAAGCCCTTCTTTTCGGTCTTTAACTACACGGGGTGTCATGAATCCGGTATCGCCAGGGAATCCAAGTACGAAACGGTGGTTGAAGGGCTTGAGAAACACGACCGTGATGTCGTGGCACAAAGCCTTCCTCCGTACTACCCGAACACTCCCATCGCGCGGGACGACTGGGGGCGATATTACGACGTGATCACCGCCATGGATCGCTGGGTGGGTGAACACCTTGCGGCGCTGGACGCGGCGGGCCTGGCGAAGGACACGATCGTGGTGTATTGGTCTGACCATGGTGTGGGGCTGCCGCGGGCGAAACGCTGGTTGTACGAAAGCGGAACGCATGTGCCGCTGATCATTCGAGTTCCTGAGAAATGGCGGAAGTTGGTGGGCGCAGAGTTTGTGCCGGGGACGCGCAGCGACCGCATGATCAGCATGATTGATCTGGGTCCGACAATGTTAAGTCTGGCCGGCGTTGCAACTCCCGATCATATGCAGGGCCGGGCGTTTCTGGGACCGCATGCGGCCGCATCTCGCTCTTACATTTTCGGAGCTCGTGATCGCATGGACGAGCGATACGACATCATTCGCATGGTGCGCGACAAACGATATCGATACGTTCGCAATTACGAACCGTACAAGACGTGGTACCAGTACATGAATACGCCGGAGAAAGGCCGGACCATGATGGAGATCCGAAACAGCGAAGCCGCCATTGCTTCGGGTGGCGCGACAGATGATAAGCACGTCAAAACAGTCGGGCAGTTTCTGCAGCCGCGGAAGCCATTGGAGGAGTTGTACGATGTCGACAACGACCCCCACGAAATGAACAATCGTGCGTCCGATCCCCATCTGGCGAACAAGCTACAGGAGTTGCGGCAACAGCATCTGGACTGGGTGGTGGACACTCGGGATGTGGGGCTGATTCCGGAAGCAGAGTTGCATCGTCTGCGAGCGGTGGCGGGCAGCGAATGGGCCATTCTTAATACCGGCGATAACGCTGCGAAACGGATGGAGGCCATTCGCGATGCTGCTGTGCTGGCTGGCGGTCCAGACGCAAGGGACTTGCCGCAGCTGGCCGAATGGCTGAGTCACGACGACGCAACGGTGCGGTACTGGGCAGCAACAGGAATTGGCAATCGTGGAGACAGCATTGTTTCGCTGTCGAAAGCCACTGACGCGTTAGGGGTTTTGCTGCAGGACGAATCAGAAAACGTTCGAATCGCGGCCGCTCGGGCATTGATGGATCTGGGCCACAGGAGGCGTGCTCTGCGAACGCTGTCGCAGGTCCTGGACGGCGGGACTCAGTGGGCGCGTGTGCACGCTGCCATCGTGCTGGATGAATTGGGCGAGGCGGCTCGCCCGGTGATTAAGGCAATGAAGCGCAATAAGGTCAACCGTGATGGTTTTGTGGCCAAAGGTAAATACGCTGTTCGTGTGCTGAACAAGGCCCTGAACGATCTTGAGGGCACGCACAACACCGTTCCTTAAGCGGGGATGGCGCGCCATGGACGGAGTTCTGGAAACTGGCGTGTCGAATCTGCGAATGAACCAGGGGACTAACGTCCCCCGCTCGCCGGAACACCGGCGAGCCCGGCACGTCAGTGCCTGGATTTTGCCTGCCTCTGGTTGTCGGACTTGAGAAACGTACCGACAGCCGGCTGCCTTTTATGAAACGTCGTCGTACAATTCGCTGGCAACGTCGCATTGATTCCCCTGTTTGACGAGAACTTTCAGTCATGTCGCTTCCAGCGTTCAGCGTTCGCAACTCGGTACTCGTGAACATGCTGATGCTGGTCATTCTGGTGGCCGGAATCTTTTTTGCCATCACTCTGCAGCGCGAGATGTTTCCGGAATCCCGGCCGGACAAATTGCTGGTGTCGGCCGTCTATCCCGGCGTGCAGCCGGAGGACGTGGAGAAGGCCGTTACCATTAAGATCGAGGAAGCTCTGCGCGGGCTTGAGGGAATCGAAACGGTTGAATCACAGGTTGCGGAAGGCATCAGTTTCACCACATTGACGCTGGCTCAGTCAGTGGACGACGTGGACGTGATGCTGCAGGAAATACGGAATGAAGTCGATTCGATACAGGACATGCCGGATGGCGTTGAGAAGATCAGCCTGCGAAAGGTTGAGCCACAGCTGCCGGTGATTTCCGTGGCCATCTACGGCGACGAAAGCGAAGCCGCTCTGAAACAGGCGGCCCGAAACCTGCGCGACGATTTGCTGAAGCTGGAGGGAATCAGTCGCGTGGACCTGAATGGAATACGCGATGACGAAATTTACGTCGACGTACAGCCCGACAAACTTCTGGAATACGATATTACGTTCGAAGAAATCGCCGCGGCGATCCGTTTAGAAAACGTCGACGTAAGCGGCGGACAGCTGAAGGGAAACCGCAGCAGCGTGTCTGTCCGAACACTGGGTGAACAGCAACAGGCGGTCAATCTGGAACAGATTGTGGTGCGTTCCCAGCCTTCGGGACAACAGATTCTGCTCAGCGATGTAGCGACGCTGTCGGACGGATTCGTGGACTCTGACCTGGAAGTGTTGTTCAATGGTAAGCCATCCGTAAACTGCGTTCTGTTCAAGGGTAAGGGCGAGGACGCCGTTCAGATATCGGCTGTCGTAAAGACTTATATCGCCGCCCGCAGCGGGCAACCGTACACGGGCTACAGCAAGGACGTTTCGAAACTCCTTTCAGACGTCGGACGTCCGAATCTGTATGACATTTATCAGGAGGCAAAGTCAACTCCGTTCCCGTCAAAGTTCACGTACAAACTGCACACTGACATCGCGAGATTTGTGGAAGGCCGCCTGGAATTGATGACCCGGAACGGCGGGATGGGACTGATTCTGGTATTGATCTCACTGAACATGTTTCTGAACTGGCGAGTGGCCCTGTGGGCGGCCGTTGGTCTGGTGATCTCGTTCATGGGGACCTTTGCCGTAATGTACATGTTGGGTGCGACGGTCAATCTGTTGTCGATGTTCGGACTGATTGTCGTTCTGGGGATCATCGTCGACGATGCCATTGTGATTGGAGAGAATATTTACCGTCATGTCGAAGAAGGCATGCCTGCGATGGAGGCCGCTATCAAGGGCGCCGAGGAAGTGATGTGGCCGGTGATTGTCGCCGTCAGCACAACAATTGGCGCCTTCGCACCGTTGTTCTTCATTCGGGGGCAAATCGGTGACTTCATGTCTCAGCTGCCGCTCGTAGTGATCGCCGCGCTGTCCATTTCTCTGGTTGAAGCGCTGGTGATCCTGCCCGCTCATCTAAGACATTTGCCGCCGGTGAAAAAGACGGCCGATGGAGAAAAATTGACGGGTGTCGGCGGGGGCAAGGCATTTGTGTTGAATCGTTTGCTGATGGCGCCCTACGAGAAACTTCTGACGTTTTGCCTGAAGTGGCGGTACGTCACGGTGTCCGTGGTGACCGGTGCCTGCATTGTTGCGGCTGGCATGCTGGCCGGAAGCATTGTGAAGTGGCAGTTTATCCAGGACATGGACAGCGAAAGTATGATCTGTGCGCTGGAAATGCCAATCGGTACGTCCACTGAGCGACTGAAAGAAGAACTGCAGAAGCTGACCGACTTCATCGTCGACAAAGAGCGGTTTCCTGAAATTGTCAATGTTCAGACGATTGCCGGCCGGCAGTATGACGTGACGGGAGCGGGGGCGGTGGGATTCGAGGATCAAAGCCATCTGGGACAGTTGGTTGTCGAGATCTGTCCGGCAGAGGAACGTGACCGCAGCAGCACGGAACTGACAACGGCGCTGCGAAAATTCTCTGAACGTCAGCTGACCGGTGTGAACTCCGTTCGTTGGACAGAGATGAATGGTGGCCCGGGCGGAAATGATATTGAGATCAGTCTGTCCGGAATCTCAAATTCAGATCTGCCGAATGCTGTGAACGATCTGAAGCAGATTATCGGCACGCTGCAGGGTGTTTACGATCTGGACGACAACCTGGACATTGGCAAAAAGGAGTTGCGGTTGTCTGTACGCGACTCCGCAACGGCGGCGGGAGTCACCGTCAGTAGTCTGGGGACGCACGTTCGAGGGGCGCTGTTCGGCCAGGAAGCTCGCCGAATCACACGCAACCGGGAAGACGTGCGGATCATGGTGAGGTATCCGGAGGCATTTCGCGACAGCACATGGAATGTGGAGTCAATGTGGATTCCCGGACAGGGCCTGCCTGGTAATCGCAAGTGGATTCCGATTTCTGAAGTGGCTGAAGTGAATATGGGCCTGGGCTATTCCACGATTACTCGTTATCAGCAGACTCGTTCCGCAAAAGTCATCGGAGCTGTTGACGATGCAGAGGCGCCCAGCGTCGCCAGCGTGATTGACAGAATTCGTGCTCGGGCCGAGGCGGAGATTGTTCCGCGATATCCAGGCATCGAAATACAATACCTCGGCCAGGCAGAAGAAGTGGCGAAAAGTTTTTCGTCGCTGAATAAAGCGTTCCCCATCGCGCTGCTGATCATTTACGGCATGCTGGCCGGGCTGTTTAAGTCGTACACGCAACCACTGGTGGTCATGTCCGCGATTCCATTTGGCTTTCTGGGGGCCGTTATCGGTCATTGGGTTACCGGAGAAACGTTCACCATTCTGAGTGCCATCGGGCTGGTGGCGTTGGCGGGAATCCTGGTCAATGATTCACTGGTCCTGGTGGACTTTATCAATAAGCGAGTGGCCGCCGGCCTGTCACCGCTGGATGCCAGTATTGACGGTGCCAAAAAACGTCTGCGACCAATTCTGCTGACGACGTTGACCACAGCTGCGGGGTTAATTCCGCTGATGTTTGAGACCAGTTTTCAGGCGAAGTTTCTGATTCCCATGGCGGTGACGCTGACGTTCGGGTTGTTGTTTGCCACAGTGCTGACGTTGATTCTGGTACCGTGTCTGAATCTGATTCGCGAAGATGTCCTGACCGGGTTCTTCGGATTCAGGACGACGCCTGTGGAGCCCAAAGATCCGACACCATCGGATGTTCCGCCGTTGTCAACGGTGACCTGACGGTGTTTGGTGCCCGGATGGCAGCAGTCACCAGTCTGCAATATCTCGCCACCCGACAGTTGTTGGCGATTGAAGGCTGACTGCGGTACAAAGTCGCTCAATAAAACAGCTTGCATTCCGGTCACAGCGAATGACCAAAGGCGATTTCACGAGTGTATTTGTCTGAAAACAAAACTGCCCGGATGACAACTCTGTGCGGGCTTTACGTGGCACAGGGAATTCCGTGGGGCTTTGTTACGGTCACATTTGCCGCGTGGCTGGCACAGCCGAAACATAATCTTTCAACCGCTCAGATTGGCCCAATGCTGGCCGTGGCTACGCTGCCGTGGTCGTTCAAGTTTTTATGGGGGCCACTGATGGATCGGTTTACGATTCCATCGATGGGACGTCGTCGGCCGTGGATCATTTTTGCTCAAAGTATGGCCATTCTCGTGCTGGCCAGCATGTTGCTGTTTGATGATCTTCCCGGCATGGTCTGGACGTCGGCTCCAGATGCCAGTCCGGCCATGAAAATGATCTTTCACCTGATACCGGGACCCCTGGCGGGCCTGATTTTGCTGGCGAACGTTTTCGTTTCGCTGCAGGACGTGGCCGTGGATGCGTTGGCAGTCGATCTGTTGAAAGAGGATGAACGGGGTGTTGCGAATGGACTGATGTATGGGTGCAGTTACCTGGGAACAGCGATAGGTGGCGCAGGTCTGGGACTCGTTGTCAGTCGATACGGTATTCAGGCAGGATTGATTGGCCAGGCGGTTTTGTTGTCGGTGATCATGTTGTTGCCATTACTGTTCAGGGAACGGCCTTCAACTGCGCACGGCGAGGACGGCGGACAAGTGGACCGACCGGAACTGGCAGTGCAGGACAACATGTCCGGGTCCGTCTTTGGAGATTTGTGGAAGTCATTCCGTTTAAAGTCGACGCTGCTGGGAGCCGCGATTGCGCTGGGAGCAAGAATTGGTATTGGTGTGCTGACGGCCGTGTTTGTGGACTACCTGCTGAAGCACGGCTGGACACAGGAGGAGTACACCTCGGTCATGGGGGGATCTGCCTTGATGTTGGGGCTTTGCGGCTCTGTCCTTGGGGGCTTCGCGGCAGACCGCATCGGAGCGAAACAGATCATTGTGGTGGCGTCGCTGCTGCTTGGCGGGCTGTGGATCGGTTGCGGTGCCTGGCCCCCTGTCGTGGAGTCAAAGATGCTGATGAAGTGTCTGTTGAACAGTCAGGAATTCCTTCTGGGCATGATGTCCGCGGCATTGTTCTCACTGTTCATGACAATTTCCTGGCCACGAGTGGCCGCGACGCAGTTTACGACATACATGGCATTGATGAATCTGTCGACGACGTGCGGCAGTTATGCCGCAGGACAGCTGAGCATTCATTTTGACGTTCAGCAGCTGCTTGTCATTGCTGGTCTGCTGCAGATGGCCATGATGATTCCCGTGCTGTTTATTGATCCAGGACAGACGCGCCGCGTACTGGGTGACGCATAGCTCTTCGATACGCGCGCTCGCCGATGTCTTCGTCAGATTCGAGTGATCCGCACGCGGAAATAATGCGTCACGTTGTCGCAACAAAAAATTCGGGAAGGGTTTCAACGTCGGAGACAGGCATCGCTCCGTCGTGCTTCGACGGTGCTGAGCTTCGAACCCCATTCAAGACAGACGGCTGATACCGGAGAAGCAAGGGACAATACCGCTCTATCTTCAGAAGCCAGCTTATCGAAATTATTTTTACTCAGGGAAGTTGCGAAGAGCTCTTCTCGCCTTTACTATTTTTGGCAGCTGATTCACAGGTCAGCTGCGAAAGGACTTGCACATCTATTTTCTGCTTTTTGCGCCAACCTGTTGGCGCGCCGTCGTTAATGTGGAGCAGTCGGTATGAAGAGTCTCCCTTGTCTGTCGTCATGGAATAGGCGAAAGAATCGTCAGTCACGGCGGCGACTGTCAAGCCGATCTGGCGCGGTCTCAGTGTTGCAGAGCCCCTGGAAGCGCGCACATTGCTGACAATCAGCACGTTAAGCGTCGCGGACGACGGGACAACCGGCGAGGGGCGCAGCAACGATCCGCAGTTGAGTCGTGACGGGCGATTCGTGGCATTTCGCAGTGGTGCTGACGATCTGGATCTTATCTCAGGATCAGATTCGAACGGGTTTGACGACATTTTCGTTCGCAACCTGGAAGACGGCACGACGACGTTGATCAGCATTGCTCCAGGCAGTCGCTCGCGGTGCGAAGTTCCCCGGTTGTAGAGCTTGTGCTCGCAGACGTCCCGGACGGCGAGCGACCCGGTGCTGGTGGCACTGTTCAGCTCACTGGTCTGGTGCCCGCTGTTGACTTGTCTGAACGACGGCTTTTGGGAAACGTTGGCCTGGACCAGGAACTATTGCCAACCATCCCCGAAGCCATCACGCCGGCAGCTGCCGATTCCGAAACTGTTTGGGAGAATTTTCTGCAGTGGATCGACGTGATCTGACCGTAGCATCATGAGTCAAATCCACGTAGGGATCGTTTCTTCTGCTTGGCAGGCACTGGCAGCGATGCATGTTCCGATTGCATCGATAAGATACTCATCTCCGTCGGTCTGATCAGGCTGACTCGAATTCTCCTCGTTCCTCAGGAATCTGTCTTATGGTAAATCCGATCAATCGCCGTGCCTTTGTCGCCTCGGGCGCGGCCTGCTCACTGGCTGCATTTGCTGCGTCCGGATTCGGACACGAAGACAGCTCGCAAAAAAAGCACGAAATCTGTGTGTTTACGAAACCGTTTAATTCTTTGTCGTACGCCGAGCTCGCGGATCAGACGGCGCGGTTGGGTTTTGACGGGATCGAAGCCCCGATTCGTGATGGTGGTCATATCGAACCGGCGGCTGTGCCGGACGAACTGCCCAAAATGATGGAGGCGTTGGAAAAGCAAAACCTGAAGATGACGGTCATGACGTCCAGCATCAACGATCCAGCCGATCCGCTCACCGAAAAAGTTCTGCGGACTGCTGCCGGTCTGGGGATTCGTCACTACCGCATGAAATATTTCAAGTACGACGAATCACGACCCATTCCACCGCAGATTACGGAGTGGCAGAAGAGATTGAAGGATCTCGCCGCAATGAACATGGAGCTGGGCATCACGGCGGTTTATCAAAACCACGCCGGTCGCAATTATTTCGGAGCCTCGTTGTGGGATCTTCACAGAGGACTTGAAGGAATCGACCCGAAACATGTCGGCGTGGCCTACGATATTCGCCATGCCACCGCGGAAGGCGGCATGAGTTGGCCGGTTACGTTTCAGTTGATACGACCTCACATCCAGATCGTCTATGTCAAAGATTTTGTGTGGCACGAAAAGAAACCTGGCAATGTGCCACTTGGACAGGGACGAATTGATCCGGCGTTCTTTTCGATGCTGGCAAAGTCCGGTTACACAGGACCAATTTCACTTCATGAAGAATACCTCGACCACCGCAAAGCTTCGCTGGTGCCAGCACATTGGCAGGCCATTCGCGAAGACATGCAAACGTTGCAGGGTTGGCTGTCGTGACAAGGGATGATCGTCCTCGCACCTCGTGCCTCGATTTCGAAAACTGAAGCGACAAGGAATGCACGCGGAACTATGACTTCGCAAGGAATCGAAATACGGGGGGAAGCGTGCGAGGAGGAAGCGTGTGAATGTCAGTGTGTGATGCAGCGTTTCATTTGCTGGTGCCACGGAATTCGTCTGATCATCCGCAGAACGCTGAAACGTGTCAGAATTGCTGCAGTTGTCATGAACGTTGCGATCTCATGAATGCGGAAACTTCGGTGTGACCGGCAGATGCTGCCGATTTGCTGACGGGGTTAATCCCTGATCTCTCGGTGCCGATCATGCATTTGGACACATCCGCGTGAAGTCGGCTACCTCCTCTTTTCGAGGGAAAAACCAATTTTGGAACTTCAGCGCGGCCGCAATCCTTAACTTCTTGACTCTGTCATCAGCGGCAGTAAACATATATTCGGCAAATTCCGGCTAATCCCCGTCTTTTAGGGTGGTTGAGTGGAAGGATGACTTGTCCGAACGTCTTATGAGTTCCACACTTACATGATCTCGGCAACGCAATGGCCACGCTACGCTCCATCCGTGGAGCAAAGTGGGCGTAGTCATCTGCCTGCCAGGTTGAAACAATATTATTTCGTCCAGACTCCGGGGACCGTTGTACGTGTACTGAGAGTGCTGCAGTACCACTTCACGACCACCGACCAAGTCAAACCTGGGAAGTACTAAAATGGCTCAGAAGAATAATGGACCGGTTATCGGGATGGCAATTTTCATGGTGCTGTCCATCATGTTTGCCGTATTTTGGTACATGATGTACTCAGACAATCAGAATCTACAACAGGACCTCGCTAAGGCGAGAGACGACAACACTCCACTGAAAGACGCGGTTAGTGGCGGCCTTGAGGAGATTCGACTCCTGAAGAATTTGATCGGAGTCGGAGAGAATGCGGAAACCGGCGCCGGCGACGACGCTACGGAAACCGTCAATGGCAGAGTTGAGAAGATTCTGAAGGAACTTGCCGGCGAAGGTACTCCCGCTCTGCCGAACCTGATCGGTGGATTACAGAATGAATCGGCGGAAAACAATAAGGAGTCCTTTACGGCGACAGACCGATTGCGACAGCTTGCTTTGAAAGTCGACGAAAACAACGATCTGACATTGTCGAAGGATGGCGAGATCGAGAAACACAAAGCGGCACTCGCGAAGGCGGAAAAAAAACTCGTCCAGCAGGAAGCTGTCCACAGTGAAGAATTGGCCCGTCTGGGAGAACAGGTCGATACCCTGCGAGGAACCACCGCCAGACTGGAAGATGAACTCGCCGCACTCCGAGTGGCCAGCGCGCGGCAAATCGAAGATCTTGTGGAAGACAATAACGACAAGCGGACTGCAATCGTTGCCTTACGAGCGCGACTGCGACAGAAGGATGATCCGACGTTTTCCACCGCCGACGGGCATATTCAGTCCGTCGATCATAACCGTGAACTCTGCTACATCGATCTGGGCCGAGCTGATGGTCTGAGAGAAGGTGTCACGTTCTCTGTCTACACGCCCGGTAATTCCGGCGTCGGTCGCAACAACACAAGCGACATCAAAGGTCAGATTGAAATAGTCGACATTCTGGCCGACCATCGCGCAGAAGCAAGAATCGTCAAACAGGATCTGGGCCGTCCGATTGCCGGAGATGATCCTATCTATTCCCCGATTTTTCAGACTGGCCAATCGCTGGAAATCGCCGTGGCAGGGCGCATCGCTGTGGACGGACTTGACCGTCGTGAGTTCCGCCGTCTGGTCACAGCGGCCGGTGGGAGAATCTCTGTTGAGGTTGGTGACGAGGGGCAGTTTACGGACGGGAAGGGTCGTCCCATTGATTCCGCCGACGCTCCGCGGCGGATTTCTTCACGAACCCGGTATCTGATCATTGCGGACCTCGGCGACGATACTGAGAATCAGGAATTAGAGCAAATCTACAAGCTGATCAGAGACAACACTCAGAGGCTGCGTAATCAAGCTGAAAACCTGGGCATCTACGAGATCGGCTTGTCAACCTATCTTGAACACATCGGATACAGCCGCAAGCAGGTGAAGTGGACGCCGGATAGCGGCAGAAGCTTTCCGGGCAGGCTTCCGAACGGTTCTCACAGTGCTTCGGTCAACTCCAGCTTCCAGCAGAGTCAAAGTTCTGCTGTCATTTCCGGCAAGTATTCCGGGCTCAGCAAGGCAACCACGACTTCCGTCGGTAATAACAGCAAACTGTTCGGAAACTAGTCGTGGTTGGCGAGCGAATTGGTGGCACATCGAATTGCAGCGCCGGTAGAAACCGACAGCGTTACGGAGTTTTGAATTCGATCAGTTAACCACAAGCACATCGTCACGAAGCGACGAAAGCACGTAGGCGTGAAACGGCCACAGCGTTCTGGTTCCCCCACCGCCATTCGGGCTTGCCCCGGTGGTTTTCAGGCTTCTGCACTACGACCGCAAACACGCCGAAAAAAGAATAGTACACAGGCCCGAGAACCACCCCGGCGAGCGAGGTGGCGGTTCGATCGGGCTGTGCCACAACCGCTGCTACTGTTTTCCTTCTTCTCGGTTGGACCACCACGGCAGGCCGACTCCGCCATCCATGGTCATGGTGCTACCGGTCATGTAAGCCGCATCATCGCCGAGCGTGAAGCAAACTCCCTTCGCCATTTCTTCGGGGGTGCCCATCCGCTGCATCGGCAACGACTGAGCTCCCTGGTCCAGTTCTTCCTTGGAGAAGAATTTTCGTTCGCCGGGGGTGTCGATCCAGCCGGGATGAAAGATGTTCACCCGAATTCCATGTTTCACGAGTTCAATCGCAGCCGTGCGAGCCATGTGGTCGATCGCAGCTTTCGCCATGTTGTAGGCCATCGACGTGGGAATCGGAATGACCGCATGCGGCGAACTGATCACTGTGATCGCCCCGCCGGATCCCTGCCGAAGCATCTGCTGAGACGCTGCGCGGACGCCGAAAAACGCGCCCCACATACTCACGTCAATGGTGCGTTTGAAGCCTTCCATATCGGCATTTACCATGAGTTCCCGGTCACTGTAAACGGCATTGCTTACGAATGCGTCCAGAGAACCGAATTCCGAAACGGTTTGTTGCACCATGTCTTCCACCGCAGTCTGATCTGACACATCAGCTGCGATGACCAGTGCCTTCCGACCAAGGTTTCGGATCTGCTCCGCAACCTGTTCTGCCTGATCTCTACTGGAGTGACAGTTGATCGTGACGTTCGCTCCCTGACGGGCAAGCTCTATGGCGACTGCTGCTCCGATTCCCTTGGACGAGCCCGTCACAAGAGCGCTTTTCCCTTCGAAACTCATACTGATTGCACTTCCACTTGACGAATAGTTCGGACCGCGATGAAGTGGAGTTTAGCGATGCCGCCTGTTGTCAACCAGCGCTGCGGCATTTCAATTCAGCGACGGAGTGAAAGCAGCATTTCTTCCTGGTAGCTGCGAAATGGAATGCTCTTCAGCGTGCCATTATTGAGCATCGCGTCCCAACCTTTGATCAGGCTGCGGTCGCGGTCCGTCAGGTTACGGACAAATTGATGTTCGGCTCGCAGGACAAGTTGCTCATCCGGTCGAAGATCGAGCTGCACGAGTACAGGTATACGATTCTCCAATTTGCGCAAGCGGGCGTTCAATTCGAGGCGCGGTTCGGGAAACATGCTGGATGGATGCAAGAGGTAATTCAGGCGAGCCGTCCAGTCGGTATACGTCAGATACCTCTGCAACTGTTCCGTGTTCTCCCATTCGCGCGTGCTGACCAAATACTTCCACGATGGTGCCTGCAACGACAGCAGGCCGGTCCCGGAGTCGAAGCGACTTTCGAACTTCGGGTCCAATTGAAACTCAAGCATGCGGGCGGCTCGCTCAGTGTCCGGTGACTGTTTCGCAGTCAATTCACGGATGTACTCTTTCGTTTTCGGGCCGCGTTCCCGCAGCATGTTCTGCAGTTCCTGAAACAGAATTGTGGTAGAGACTCCGCGTTGCGAATTGATGACAGTGAATTTTTTTCCGGTAGGATCATAGATGACGACTTCGCTGGCAGCTTCAACGTAGTCATAGATGCGACCATTGTGAAACAGGGAAAAACTGCTTGCCAGAATCGGCTCCTGCCCAGAGGAGTTCAATCGCGCGGCATCATAGACAACCGTTGAGACTCGGAGTCCCTGACCGACCGCCGACGAACACAGTCCGCACAGCAGCAGACACAGTAACGCTTGAGAACGCAGCATTGCACAGCACTCCACCGTGGACTTTCCGATAACGACCAGTCTGGACGTTATCAGACACTCCGTCTCAAGAGCAATCTTCAGTAACTCGGTTCACTGCCACAAAGCGTAGCAAAAGCCATCCATGGTCAACGACCTGCAGAATCTGCCGACGGCTTGAGGCGATCAGGTGTCATGACGCGTTTGGCGCAGCAAAAAACGGTGAACCCCACGGCGGATCCACCGTTTTCTGTCGCTGTTTGCCCTGCAGGTGCTTCTACGGAAACACGCTGCGACGCCAATCGCAAACGTTTCTAGTTCAGGATTTTTCTGGTGTCGCCAACGATCCTGGCAATCGCGTCTTTGTTCAGGCCGCCAGCGCTGTACGCGTGATTAACCTTCACATCATTCTCGACCCACATCAGGACGGTGATGTCTGCATTTCTGGCAATGCGGTATTTGCCTGGCCCGTCCGAGTCCTCGAAGACAGTCAGCGGAGTATGTTTGATGCCGTGAGTATCGGCCGCTTTTTTCAAGATCCCCTGACCAGAGTTTGGGTCGTCAGTCAGCAGGACGACGAATGCTGCCATTCTGCTGTCACGATTCTTTCCGACGACGGCGTCCAGTTCCTTGATCAGCTTCGTGACGTTGTCGTCCAGCGTACGAGTAAAAATGCTGACCACAGGTTGAGCGCCGTAGCGGCAGCGGTAACACAGTTTTTCTCCGGCGGATGGACCAGTTACGTCGGCCACATAAAACGCACCGGGAAAGTCACCTACCTCAAGGCCGGATTTGATGTCAGCTGCAGAGGCGGCCTCTGAGACCAGCAGTGATCCCGTCAGGACACTAAGAGCCATAATCGTACGCACCGTCCGAAACTCCTTTTTGTGTTAACGCGTGATTTGATCAGATTCTCAAACCGACCCGTCAGCGATTGCGATAGTTGTTTACTGGCGGAATCATTGTGTGGAGGCCGTCAGTTGTCTAACGAATTTCAACACGGACTTCCCTTCAACGGGAGGTTTGACGTCCGTCCTTCGATGCACAATTCGACCTTTCCGATCGATCACAAACGTCCAGCGCTGAGCAGTCACGCCACGTACCAACTTTTCCTGCCGCCCCTGAATGACTCGTGTGATCCTTCCGCCGCCGCGCACAGGCACACCAAAAGCGTGAGCCACCTTGCCATCTTCGTCGGCGAGCAATGGAAAATTGAGCGAGTGGGCCTTCTTGAACAGCTTATGATTCCCCGATGAATCTCCACTGACGCCAACGACCATGACGCCGGCCTGTTTCAATTCGTCAAGCTGATCGCGGAATCCACAGGCCTGAGCTGTGCAACCAACTGTCATGTCTGCCGGGTAGAAGTACACCACCAGCATCGTCTTCCCGATATGGTCAGACGATCGCCACAGCTTGCCGCTTTCGTCATGCGCCTCGAATTGCGGTGCAAGAGAGCCTTCGTTCAGTGAAACGTACGGATTCTCTGCCGGACAGAATGTCGGTAGCAGCAGAAGGACGATGAAAGAAGGTAAACGCATCGCAAAGGAAAGTAGTGGATCTCGTCAAACGTGACAGGTACACAACTTCGACCGGTCAGTGGCATGGACGAGAATGGTGGACTGCTCGCAGGACGTGGTGGATGGCAGCTTGGGGTGGGTATTGAGGAAGGCAGTTGGCGCCGTCAAAGAGAGCAAAAACCACGCCAACAGATCTGACAGCATACGCATACAGACGACAGAGGTCAAATCCCTATCGGATAATGCCTGGTTTTTGTGGATCTCGGGCAATCCGGCTGGGCGGAGCGGCGTTTATGACCAGCTGTATAACAACGCAGGATGCCCGGCTGCACGCGGCGAACGGCCGCAGTTCATGCGCAGCCAGACGCTCGTTGATGGGGAAAGATCACTGTGAGAGCGTTCAATTCTGTGAGCTTTCCTCACGACCGTTTTGGTCTGACTGAAGCAGTTTTTCTTTCATCTGCCGCGACAGGGCCTTGATCGCCAGCTCGCGTTTCAACGCCATGCTGTGATTAGGCTGCTCTTCGTGATATTCGACCGTGACTGGTAGTCGGCTTCGGGTGTAGCGCGACGCTGTTCCGGCATTATGCCGTTTGAGTCGCCCCTCGACGTCCTTCGTGATGCCCGTATACAGCGAACCATCCGAACATCGCACGATGTAGACGAACCAAACTTCCTGCGATTCCATCATTTGGTTCAAAACGCCACCGCACTTATTGACCCTTTTCATAATCTGCGCGACTCATGTCACACCAGAGCGGCGAAGTCATAACAGGTCGCCGCGGTAATTACGAGGCGTCGTTCTGTGATTTCGTTTTGTCTGACATTGCCAGCACGCTTGAGATGGTGGAAACGAAATACGGTACGGAAAACGTGAGCACCGATTGCCACAGGCATGAGGGACTGAAATGGCCACTCGCGAGGTATGAACATGGTTAATGCCAATCAACAGGCTACCAACGATGATTGCCGGAATGAAGGCCCGTCGTCCGGCGGTCATTCGAGGAACAACCGTCTTCCCGCAGTCGCCGAACATTCCGTGGTCGGGGCGGCGTTCTTACCCCGCGACGGAGTGTCCACGCCACAGCCCTTCAGTTTACAGTCACACGAAATGGATTGATGAAAATCTGGTGAGCAGGTTGGAGTCCATCGGAAAACATCGGTCCGTTTCGCACGCATCGCTGCTGCGACTGTCGGAAGCGGACACCCAACTTCCGGCCTCAGCTCGAACAGACCGTCGAATCGGCTCGTGGGTCGTCCAGCGTCAGGCCAGGATCTCATGCACCACACGACCATGGACGTCAGTCAGGCGCTGGTCGCGGCCACCGTGACGGAATGTGAGCCGTTCATGGTCGACGCCTAACTGGTGCAGAATTGTGGCGTGGATGTCGTGGATGTCGACCTGGTTCTCAACGACGGAATTGCCGAAGTCGTCGGTTTCGCCGAATGCGACTCCTGGTTTGAATCCGCCGCCGGCCATGAAGATCGAATAGCCATTGACGTGATGATCCCGTCCGCAGGTCGGTGTGACTTTGGGTGTGTGGGGCGTGCGTCCCATCTCACCGGCCCACACGACAATCGTCTCCTCCAGCAGCCCTCGCTGTTTAAGGTCGATGATCAAAGCTGCGATTGACTGATCCGTCACTCTCGCATTTTTTTCGTGGTTCTGCTTCAGCAGGCCGTGCTGGTCCCACGGAGAGTTGTTTCCATCAAAGCTGGGGCAGGTGATCTCGACGAAGCGAACTCCGGCTTCTACCAGACGTCGTGCGCGGAGGGCCTGCGTCGCGTACAGACTCTGGTGCGAGTCATCGGAATCAACGCCGTAGAGTTTCTGGATGTAATTCGGTTCACCGCTGATATCGGAAATCTCAGGAATTGTGCTCTGCATGCGGAATGCCGTTTCGTAATTTGCGATCGCCCCCTCAATGGCGCGCGAGTCGGCGGATTGCCGTGCAAACTCCCGATCCTGTGCCGCCAACAGTGCCAGCTTCCGTTGCTGCAGATCGTGTGGATCAGACGGAATGATGTTGTCCACTGGCGTTCCCGCCGGGCGCAGCATCGTAGCCTGATGCGCTGCCGGCAGAAATGAGCTGCCGAAGTTTTCCAGGCCGCCATTGGGCACCCAGTCGTTGTTCAGCAGCACGTATGCCGGCAGGTTCCGGTTCTCGCTGCCAAGACCATACGACACCCACGCTCCCAGACTGGGGGCCTGACCAATAATTCGCCCCGTATGCATCAGCAGTGCCTGCTGGCCGTGCAGAGGCAATTCACCCAACATCGACCGCACAACACAGATGCTGTCGGCGACTCCGGCGATGTGTGGGAACAGATCGCTGACCCACAGACCGCTCATGCCACGCTCTCTGAACTTCCACGGGCAGCCCAGCCAGACTCGACCAGCTGATGACTGAGAACGTTTTGAAACGGCAGCGGCACCGATCGCCTGTCCCTCGTGCTTCTTCAATTCCGGTTTTGGGTCAAAGGTGTCGACGTGACTTGGGCCGCCGTCCATGAAACAGAAGATCACATTCTTTGCGCGGGCCGAAAAATGGGCTGGCGAGTTTGTCTGACCGTCGGCAATTGCACGATCGGCCAGCAATCCGCTAAGCGCTAACCAGCCGAAACCGGCAGACGAGTTCTTTAACCAGCTGCGCCGTGAGACGTCAGCGGCAACCCGATTTGCGCATCCGCGCTGAATGTGTGATGTGTTCATGGAAGTTTGGAGTCTTTGGGAAAACGACCAGGCGTTCTAAACGCTTCTTCGTGGCTATCAACGGGTGGGACCCAACAGTTTCCGAGCGATCGCTCGTAGAGACCGTCGAAGACGGTTGGAGGGCCGTCCTGCCGGTTATCGGTAATAAATAAACTCTTTCGTGTTGAACAGCACATGAGCCAGCTCCGCCCACGCGGCTTCGTCGGTCATCACGTCATTCGATTGTGCGAAGCTGGTGACAGCTGCCGTCCAGCGATCAACCTCATGCGTGCTCGGTGGGCGTCCAAGTGCCTGCAGAAACATACTCCGGACGCGTTGTTCCAGGGAGGTACTGCTGTCTTTAAGCAGACGTTCCGCCCAATGCTCTGCCAACTGAACGACCAGCGGATCGTTTAGCATGATCAGCGCCTGGGCCGGGACATTTGTCACATCGCGACGGCCATTGGGCAATTTCAGGTCCGGCAGATTAAACCCGACCAGAAACTTCGGCGGCTCCATAATCGACATCTCGATGTAGAGCGATCGCCGGCCGTTCGAATCCAGTGGCCCGGAGAACAGACGTTTCTTTGCATCCTCAGCCGGCCGTGGTGGATTAATGGGCGGCCCGTAGAGTTGCGGATCCAGTCTTCCTGAAACCGCCAACAGACTGTCGCGAACGGCCTCGGCTTCAAGACGTCGAGTCGGATAATGATGAAGCAGCCGATTCTCCGGGTCACGTTCAGAGCCCGCCGCGCTCACGTTGCCCGACTGTCGAAACGTTCGACTGAGTACCAGCCTTCTGATCAGCGTCTTCATGGACCAGCCTTCTTCCATGAACCGGATCGCGAGCCAGTCAAGCAATTCGGGATGCGACGGCCGACCGCCCAGTTTTCCGAAGTCGTTGGGCGTTGCCACAATGCCTGTGCCAAATACCCATTGCCAGATGCGATTGACGAACACCCGCGCTGTCTGAGGGTTGTCTGGGCTGCTGAGGTACCGGGCCAGTTCAACACGCCCGCTGCCGCGCGCGCCACCGACCTCGTGTTTTCCGGCGAATACTTCCAGGAAGTCGCGCCTGACGGCACGACCGTCTTCATCGACGTTACCCCGCACATTGATTCGATAGTTCACAGGTTCAACAGCTCGTTCGTCCATGCTGTTGGCGCTGCGAGGGAAAGCGATTTGTGACTCGACTTCGCGGTAACGAGTTACAAGTGCGGCAACCTGCGGAGCTGCCTTTGCATCGTTGAGTAACAGGCCTTCTGTGAGCAGCCAGTTCAGCACCTTCACGTCGCCGGGCAGCGTCACGCCATTCCCCCAGCGATCGACCGTGCCCGTCAGCCAGTCGGAAAGTTGCTGCCATGCGTCGTCTGCGGTCACGGATGATGTGAGTTCCGTCCCGGTGGCTGCATACAGTTGAGTGAACGCATCCAGCGTATCCGCCGGGGCACGACCCGCATCGTGTGCAACAATGCCTGTCACACTGAACCAACTCCGTTTGTCCTGGCCTTCGTCCGTGTCCGGAAGCGTTACGCTGCCGGCCCTGGCAACACCAGTACGCGGCGGAAAGTTGGAATTCAGTGATGCTGTCGTAATCTCCGTCAGCACTCGAGTCACGCCGTTGTTCAGAACCGTTGCGGCAATCGCAGTCCATTCGGGTGGAGCAGAGGGATCGAAGAAGACCGGCCCTTCGTTGAGAAACGCATTCTGCGGCACCTCACGTCGACCGGCCCACTCTCCGCCCGCGAGGTGTAAACTGACCTTCGAGCGTGGAAACCGTTCCGGTGCCGGAAGGCGCACGGCACCTGCCAGTTTGGACGAGAGCGCATGAGTGTGAATGCCGCGACAGAGAAATTGAGAAATCAGCTTCTCGCCGTCAAGGTTGATCAGCGGCGTGCCGTCCGTCACATAGCCGTGCCGGATACCATCGCCTTCGACAACCCAGCCATCGGGAAAACCAGGTTGCGAAAAATCAGTCAGCACAGTGAACGTTGTCGCATTTTCTTTTCGGCGAGCCTCGCGGGCGGAACGCCATAGACTCGTGAGCTGAGTCCATGCATTCGCGACGTCCCTGTCACTGATCAGTTGCAGCAACGGCCATCCAACGTCGTCGATCGTTGCTGCCGCGATGGAAGCACGATTGTCGTGCGCCCATGTTCGCAACAATGCGCCTGATGCCAGGGGACCGCGGTTTGACTTCCACAATTCACTGATCTGCGTTTGAATCTGCAGACGCAGCCGTTTCAGTTCGGCGATATCCGCGTCATGCTTGCCCGGCACATCGATCGATCGCGCCGTCCAGCGTGGCGTCATGAACACGCCGGCAAGGGCGTAGTAGTCAGCCTGTGAAATGGCATCCAGCTTGTGATCGTGGCATCGTGCACAGGCGACGGTCATGCCGAGAAATGCCTTTGAGAATGCGTCGATCTTATTGTTGATCATCTCCTGGTGAATGCCATTGAAGGCCAGACTGCTGCCATGTCGGTGCTCTCCCATGTGGTAAAACATCGGACCGATCATGCTCTCGTTGACCCCCGCTTTCGTGTTGATTCGGGGGCTGGGCAGCAGGTCGCCGGCGATCTGTTCGCGGATCAACTGATCGAATCCGACGTCACTGTTGAAGGCTCGAGTCAGGTAGTCGCGATACTCCCAGGAGCCCTTCGCCGGAATGTCCCATTCGTAACCGTAGGTGTCCGTGTAGCGAACCACGTCCATCCAGTGCCGGGCAAAGCGTTCACCAAAGTGAGGCGAATCCAGTAATGTGTCGACAAGGTTCTCGAGAGCCTGATCTGCATCCATCGTAAGAGCATGACGGAAGGCGCGCAGCTGTTGGGGCTTCGGCGGCAGTCCTGTCAGGACAAACGAAAGTCGGCGCAACAACACGTCGGCATCCGCGGGTGTCGCCGGAGTCAGGTTGGCCCGCTCGAGCGTCGACCACACAAAGCGATCAACCGGGTTTGCTGGCCACGCGATGCCGTCTGCAGCCGGGACCTCCGCCTGCCGTTCCTTTGTTGACGCGTCGTGTCGACCGGAAGCCAGTGTTGTGGAACGGCCGGGTGGCGTCACATGCCTGGGCGACTGCAGGCTCCACCATCGACTTCGCTGTGCAAGCTGTGCTTTCCATGATTCTTCGGCGGCTTCTGTTGCCGACGGAGCCTTGACACGTGGATCTGCTGCACCGCTGCGAATCCACTGCTCGAAGTCGGCAATCACACGATCCGGTAGTTTGCCTGAAGGAGGCATCTCGAACGAATCATATCGCACGGCTTCGATGAGCAGGCTTTCCTCCGGCTGGCCAGGCACGATTGCCGGACCGGATTCGCCACCTTTCTGCCCGCCGTTGCGAAAGTCGAGTAACAATCCGCCTTTGGCCTCCGCCGCAGCAGAAGAATGACACTCGTAGCAGTGTTTCACCAATACGGGGCGAATGCGTGACTCAAAGAATTCGACGTCGCGGGACGGCTTTTCGATCTGCCCGTGCACAAGACAACCGTCTTCCATGAGAACGGTTGCCCAGATAAGACACTTCAGAGATAAGAAAACGGTGCGTGTCATGCGTTACGTTTTACCCCGGGACAGTTCCGAACCGAATGCGGCGGGCATTGGGAGGCAGGACACCGATCGTACCACAAGATCACATGAAATTCCGAGCGGATTAAGAATCCGACTGCCGGCGATGTTGATTTTGATGACCCAACGCACTTTCTCTGTTGTCTGAGCCACTGAAGATGAAGTTCTGGCGAGTGTGGACGTCACCTGGCGGGGCGGAATCTCGGGGGCGATTTATTGACGGTTAATGCGACTTGCGCTCGTCCGGTCATTGCATGAATCAGATTGTAGCGGGACCCAAATCAGTGCACGGACAGGCTGAACCGAGCGTTTCTGCATGGCAGGCAAGTCATTACCACGGTCGTCTATGACACCGCAAAAAGATTATTCAAAAATGCCGTAACATTGTTCACGAGTTCCCGCTGAAGGTTTTGTACCGGAAACAATACAACAAACTCTTCGAAAACTCGAAAGGCTCGGAATCATGGCACGCTCAAAAAATACACTGCTGGTCGCTGCAATCACTTTCGGCACAGCGTTGGTCGGCATCAACACGACCGAAGCTGGCTGCCACGGTTCACGAGGGGGATATTCACGCGGCTACTCGTCGCACCACCACCACCGCCCCCACTACAACTACGGTTACTCGTCGCCGAACCACTCGTACGCTCAGCCGCAGCCGATTCAGGTTGTGAGACCTGTGCAGCCGGTTCAACAACAATTTGTCCAGCAGCAGCCAGTTGCTCAACAGCAATTCGCATCCCAACAGCAGCAGGTTCCCGTTCAGCAGCAGGTAGCTCCACAGCAACTTGTCCCTCAACAGCAGCAGACAACTCCTCAGCAGGCCGTAGCTCCCGTTCAGCAGCAGGTTGCCCCTCAGCAGTCTGCAGCAGTGCAGCCGCAGCAGTCCGCACCGGTCCAGCAGCAGACTCCCGCAAATGCTCAAACGTCAGCTCTGCAGGCGCTTGGTGGATTTGCTCCGCCTCAGACAGCACAGGTTCAGACGTCCGCTCATGTTGGCAACTGGAGTGCTACACTCGGCAACGGAGCAAGTGTACGACTTGTCCTGCAGGCCGATGGGTCGTTCAGCTGGTCGGCAACAAACAAGTCCGGCAACGCCAGCACATTTCAGGGAAGCTATACGGTCGTCAATGGATTGCTGACTTTAACTCGTGCTAATGATAGTCAGCGACTGGCTGGCAGCATGACGACCAGCAGCAACAACGCCTTCAGTTTTAAACTGGCAGGCAACAATGCGGCCGGCATCAACTTCACACGAAGCTAGAGCGGAATCTGCTCAGATAAGCCGGCAGCAGCGATTTTCGAATAAGAGATTCAGAGGGACGGACGGGAGTGCAAACTCCTGCCCGTCCTTTTTCTTCGATAAAACGTCTGTCACAGCGATTTGCCTCCGGCAGAAACCGACTCCCGACGGTCTGCGTTTCGCAAGTGCATCCTGGTTCGTTTTCTGTACAGATGCACGGTAGCATGGTTGGTTGCTGGATGCTGTGCCGTTGATCATGCCCGAGTCGCAGGTTGACGCCCGGCGAAGTGACCAGGTCAGGCAGCCAGCGATGGCGTGAGCCTGCCGTCACACTCCAACATTACGTTCTGTCGACAACCTTCCCTCAACACCTGCTCTGCAAATGATACGTTATCGCGCATTGGGTTCTTTTTGCTCACGCCGCGCAGCAGCCACCGTCGTTTCCATCGGCATTGTCTTTTCCATTTCTCTGCCGGGGCAATCGAAACAGGCCATTGCGCAGACGCCTCGGCGACCGAACATCGTCCTGATTCTTGCGGACGACATGGGGTCCGGCGACGTGCAGGCATTGAATCCGTCGTCAAAGATTGCGACACCGAATCTAAACAGGTTGGCGGCCGACGGCATGACGTTCACCGATGGTCATTCTCCGTCAGCCGTTTGCACGCCCACTCGATACGGACTGCTCACCGGACGCTACTGCTGGCGCACCAGACTGAAACGCGGTGTTCTCGGCGGTTATAGCAAGCCGTTGCTGGAGACCGGGCGTTCCACCATTGCGAATATGTTGAAAACCAGCGGCTATACGACCGGTGCAGTGGGTAAGTGGCATCTTGGCATGGACCTGCCACTGGCAAGGAACGACGCCGACACGAGCAAATGGGGTGGCGATCCGGGCATCGACTTTTCCGGTACCATCAAGGACAGCCCGGTTCATCACGGTTTCGATTCTTACTTCGGGGTGACAGGGTCGCTGGACATGGCTCCCTATGTCTACGTGCGAAACGATCGTTTTACGATGGAACCGTCGATTCAGCAGCCAGCCGTCAGCTTTCCACATTTTGTTCGCAAGGGGCCGCGCGCTGCCGATTTCGTGATCGCGGAAGTGCTGGACAAACTCACGTCTGAAGCGGTCAGTTATATTGCTGATGCGTCGAAAAAGGAGGCCCCTTATTTTCTGTACATGCCACTGACCGGTCCCCACAAGCCGGCCCAACCGCATGAACGATTTCGCGGCAGGACCGGACTGAAGGAATACGGCGACTTCGTCGCCCAGGTGGACTGGACGGTCGGTCAGGTGCTTAAGGCCATTGATGCTACAAACGAAGCCGATAACACGCTCGTTTTTTATACGTCCGACAATGGTTCTTACATGTACCGCTACGACGACGGCCAGAAGCAGGACCATGTTGACGACGTGACTGTGCAGGGGTTTCGGTCTGAGAATCACCGAGCGAATGGGATTTTTCGTGGAACCAAGGCGGACATCTGGGAGGCCGGTCACCGAGTTCCGTTCTTTGTTCGCTGGCCGGGGCATATCAAGCCCGGAACAAAGAACGACGCTGCCGTCTGCCTGACGGACATCTATGCGACGTGTGCAGCCGTCGTTGGTGCGACTGTGTCCGAACACGAAGCCGAAGACAGCATCTCGTTGTTACCAATGTTGCAGGGCAAAACAGCGGACCGCCGTGCTCCCATCATCAATCACTCGATATCTGGCATGTTCGCCATACGTGACGGCCAATGGAAACTGATCGCCGGAAACGGTTCCGGCGGCCGACAGGCTCCGAAGGGCAAGCCGTTTCAGAAGCCGTACCAGTTGTTTAACGTCAGGATGGATCCCGGCGAAGCCAACAACGTGGCCGCTGAACATCCGGAGGTTGTTATTCGAATGACTGAGGCGTTGGAGGTCATTCGCAGCGGGGATCGAACGCCCAGGCCGCGGCAATAGGCTTTGCAGACAAACGTCCCGTCGATTCCTGTTCACCGCTCACTGTACCCCAGCACGACCAGAATGCAGGGGCCGCTGTGAATGAGATTGATGTTCGCGTTCCGGCACGCCTCAATCGCGTCGAAACTCTCTGCCCCCGGCTGTAGCCAGATGTGTTGAATGCCCAGGCTGATGGCTTCCTCGACAAGCTGCTCTGTGACCGACGGCGGCGTGATAATTGATACGGCGTGCAGGTCCGACGCGACTTCGTTCAACGTCGCAACAGCCGTCAGTCCTTCAACAATGTCGGCGTTGGGATTGACGGGAACGACCGCATGGCCGTGCTGCTGATAACACCGCAGCACTTTGTTGCCGTACTTTTGACGGTCTGTTGACGCACCAGCTACGGCGAACTGATCTCCGTGCATGAAGTCGGCAATTTGAGCCTCAAGGTGCATTGTCGGCTGGTACTTTCTGCGTTTGCCCCCTCACAACTTCGGTGACAGATCCCTGTCTCGAAATGCCGGATAGTCAGGCGGATATTTGATGGCCCGAAACATCGTGCCGCCGTCCTCCAGAGGCACGCCGCCGGGAATTCGCATCGCGTCAAGTTCCGCCTGCGGAAGATCTGCCGGGGATGGTGTGGCAGGCTTGTTTCTGTTTCGTTCAGATCGCGGCGGATTGCGAAAACGTTTCGGGTTACGGTACATCCACACAATTTCTGCGTCCGGTGTGACTTCGAGCAGGAGATACTGAGTGCCCGAGCAGATCAGCGTGTTGCCGTTTGGGAGTCGTTGAGCCCCGGAGATGCGTGGCGAAAACAGCTCACCCGGATGTTCGTAGGTCCACTCAACTTCCGCCGGGCCAAATGCAGTTTGTGGTTTACGAAGGTAGGTTCCGTCATTTCCAAGTGGCAACTTGATCTCGTCGGCTGAGGAAAAATCCTGTTCCGACTTCGACAGACCATTGTTGAATAAAAGTACGTTTCCGGCCCCGGACAATCCCTTCGGAATCCAGTGGGCATCGTGTTGGTTGAAAAGCGTACGGTCATCGATGGTACCTTGTCGATAGGTTTGAGGATTGCCCCATCGATAAAGCAGATCGCCGCCGTGTCCACGTTTTCCGCCCGTGTGACCTTTGGCTTCTTCCGTGGTTGTGCTGTGATCGATGATCCAGAACTCGCTCAATGTTCTTGAACCAACCATGATCTGGTCGAGTTCTTCGTTGTAATCGATCGAGTTCATGTGAACCCAGTCCGGCACCGGCCGCAGCATATAGTTGACGTCGACCAGTTCCGGATGTTCAGCGGGGTCGCCGTGGTTGTCCTTCGACTTGTCCCAGTCCTGGACTAAGTGATCAAGAAGACTCCATTTCCAGACAATGTCAGCCCCATTCAGCCCCTTTGGTTTCAGCTCGAAGATGGCTTCCAGCCACAGGACATCTCCCGTCAGTCGATCCGGATTGCGTCCAGCCTTAACGGCAACGTCCCGCCGATACGATTCCCAGACAATACACAGCACGTTGCCGTTCGACAGCGGCTCAATATCGTGGTGGCTCATGCGGTAAGCGGAACTGGCAGTGAAATCCCATGTCAGGTTTCCGTCCCAGTCATACTTTTGAATCTGGCCGCCACTTCCGGTGGTGGACGGAAACTGAAAGAAATTGTCAACTTTGCCGGCGCGCAGCAGACTTCCGTCTTCCAGCAGATAGGAGGCCTGACCGGGTTTGCGGTCGGCCTGCCACGAATGCACGACTTTTCCTGCCGTGTCCAGCAGGAATGATTTTTCGGTGCTGAGTGGCGAAATCAGGATGTAGCCTGGACAGACGCCGTCTGTTGTTTTGAAAACGCCCAGTGGTCTGGGCTTCGGCTCCTGAGCCGATCCGATCACTGCAGCCAGTAACACGGCAATGAGAGTACTAACCTGGCAGCTGGAAGGCAGGCGCATCAACGGCTCCTTTGACAAGATCTCGACCAGGACATTCTGTCGACGTCAGCGACAAATGTCGAGTCGTCAACGTCAACATCAGGGTGTGGCCGGCCCGCGCTGCTTGCACAAAGCTCCTGCCATGATGTCAGCCAGACACAACAGGCGTTCTGCGCTGATTGCTGCTGCGGCAGTCGTTAACGGTCGATTTCGCCCATCACGATGTCGAGTGAGCCAACGACGGAGGGGACGTCCGCCAGAGGGACGCCTTCGCACAGCTTATCTGTGATTGACAGATTGCAGAAGCAGGAACTCTTTGCCCGAGCACGCAGAGGTTCGGCCGTGCCGTTGCCGACCACGTAAAAACCCATTTGACCACGAGGAGCTTCCGTTTCCAGATAAACCTCGTCCTTCGGCAGTTTCGTGTTGAACTTGAATGGTTCGCGGTGAGTGCCTTCAGCGGCAAGGTACTTTGGAACCGACTGTCGGACCAGGCGAATGGCCTGCATGACTTCCATCATGCGGACGTAAAAACGGCACCAGTTGTCACCAAGTTCCACTTCACGCGGAGCCTCTGCGAACTCCGCTACAGGAATTTCGAAGTCGTATCCTTCGTACATGCGAGTGTAGATCGATTCGCCATCCCGACGCAGGTCATAGTCGACTCCGCTGCCCCGAAGAACGGGCCCGGTGCAGCCGTAGCTGATGGCCATTTCTCTGGTCAGGACACCGATGCCGGCCGTCCGTTTGATGAAAATTGCGTTGCGAGTCAGCAGCGTGTGGTACTCTTTGATGCGTTTTTCAAGCCAGCAGAGAAACATTTCGACCACGTCAAAAAACGGTGCTCGCTGTCCCTTGTCCATCAGCAGCAACGCAGACAGACCGTCCGGGATTTCAATCTCTTCCGGCAGATCGTGAGTCGCTCCCCCGATGGTCAGGTAACTGCATGTCAGGCGTGCGCCGCACACCTCTTCAAAGAAATCCAGAATGATTTCGCGTTCACGGAAAGCGTACAGGAAGGGGCTGAATGTGCCCAGGTCCAGACCGTAAGCGCCCATCCCAACCAGATGGCTGGCGATGCGCCCGAGTTCTGCGATGAACACTCGCAGGTGCTTCGCTTTCTCGTTGACCTCCATGCCGATCATCTTTTCGATTGTCAGCGCGAACCCGAGGTTCATATTCATGGCGGCCAGATAATCCATACGGTCGGTGTATGGAATCCACTGCGGCGCGTTCAGGTTTTCGCCGATTTTTTCCGCGCTGCGATGCAGGTAGCCGATGTGCGGCGTGCATTCATGAACGATTTCGCCGTCAGTTCTCAACAGCAGGCGCAGCACACCGTGAGTACTTGGGTGTTGCGGGCCCATGTTGACGAGCATCTCGTCAGTCTGGACGTCAAACTCGACAATTCGAGGATCTTCGATTTGCATGCTCATGATTTACCGTCCTCGAACGCCGTGATATTCCAGTGGGAAGTCGTAGTCTTTTCGAAGGGCGTGGCCTTCCCAGTCTTCCGGGCACAAAATGCGTCGGAGGTTGGGGTGATCCAGAAAATGGATACCAACAAGGTCGTAGGCTTCGCGTTCGTGCCAATCCGCGATGCCCCACACACTGCTGACCGAGGGGATTTCGGGCAACTGGCCTTCTTTGTCGTTCTTCCAGCGAGGTAGAACAACTTTCAGCTTCAATCGGTGCTTCAGTTCGATGCTGGACAGTTGGTAGACGACTTCGACGTGAGGCTCATGACCGAACTTCGCGACCTTCTTTTCGTCCGGTTCCAGATAGTCGCAACCGCACAGGTCGTTCAAATGATTGAAACACAACCGTTCGTCGTCTCGCAGAAACGTGCCGACTTCGACGATCGAATCCGGGCTCACCTGAATCCACGGATCAGTTGCGTCAAAGGTAGCATCGCCGACGGCTGAGGCACCGAACGTCTCCAACAGGAGAGAATGAATTTCCTGAATGTCCATGGAACGTTTTCCACTAAGTCTATTAACGCAAAGCGTCTGTCAATGATTAGCTGCGCTGATTCGCAGGGACGTGTTGCAGATGTATTAAAATGCGACCAACGGGAGCTGTCTCTATTGTTACGAGCGTCAGCTCGTCACTGCTGCGGCCATCCCGCACTACGCCGATGTGGTCACTGACGAAGTACTGTTGTGTGAAGGAATGGTCTGGTCGGCCGCCTGCTTCGACTTCTGAGTCAGAGCACGGATCCAATCGAGGTCCCCTCGTTTCCAGACATAGGCAAATCCAACCAGCAGCACGACAAAAAAGACCAGCAGGTCAAAGAAGCCGGTGATTGCCAGTTGCTGAGCGGTCTCTGCCGAAATGATCTCGTTGGTTGCCGGATTCTGATCGAGCAAGCGAGCGCTCAGTTGGTCACGGGCGATCGAGTCCTCTGCGAGGCGAGTATCCGCCAATTGAGTGGCACTGCCGTAAATGGCAGCCCATGGAAAGAAGAAGGCGATTTCCACGTCAAAGACGATGAACAGCAGAGCGACCACATAGAATCTCAGGTCGAACTGAATATAGCTGGAACCGATGGCCGGTTCGCCACATTCGTAGATTGCATCTTTTTCGGGCGTTGGCAGTTTGGGGCGCACCAGGCGTCCGAAGATCAGCGGCAGTGCCAGCAACACGCAGACTGATCCGCCGAACAACAAAAGATGACCTACCAGGTTTGTCATTTCACAATCTCCGTCTTCGACGGTTCATTCGAGCTAACGCTTGGAAGTGCTGATAACGTTCGCACTGAAAACTCACTGCGATTCAATTTCTGAGCTCTCAGGTGCAGCCCGGTGTTTCCCGAATCGGACTGCGGCTCGGATCCAGATCACACCTCCGCAAATTCGAAGGGACTCTCTTCACCCTTCTGCCACACCGGTTCGTGCAATACTTTCGACTCAGAAACAGCCGTTGGATTCAGAGTCGCTTTACCCCAGGAAATCTGCAAAGGCAGTTTTGCGTAATCGACAATGCATCCATCGCGACTGTAACAGCTGAGGTCGTGAGTGGAGCCCATGAAGATGCAGTCCACCGGACATGGTTCCACGCACAGAGCACAGAACATGCACTTGGTGTAATCGATGGCAAATCCGGAGAGGCGAAAACCCTTACCAACGGGGCTCTTTGCTTTATCGATGTAGATGCAGTCCACCGGACAGGCCTGAGCACACTTTTCACAACTGATACATGTTGTCAGATCAAAGCGATGGAACCCACGATATCGAGCCTTGACCTTAAGCGGTTCTTCCGGATACGCGTATGTATCGGCGAACGTTCGTCGCTTGTGCTGGTACGTTTTCAGCATCGTGATCAACGTCACGTACATGCCATGCAGCACGGTGGTCACTGCCATCCAGACGTTTCGAAACCACATGAACATGTTCGAAGTCTCTTGAAATTCGGCTTGCTGGTGGATGAATTGGGACACAGAAACACGCCGGAAAAACGGGCGTTTACGCGGCCAGCAATTATAGGTGGCTCCATTACCGACGCAAGCGGCGACGGTCTGCCTCCCAGCTTTGAGAAGCAAAAATCAACGTTCTCGGGCAGCGCAGTTTGTCAGTTTGCACGCTGGGGTGGGCGTTCTGGAGGAGCAGGATCGCCGGCCGATGAATGGCCATGATTCCTGCGCGAAAAATATCAACCTGACCGTAACCTGTCGACCGGTGAAACGGACTCTCCGTTGACAGTTCCAGGTGCAAACTCGAATGAGCGGTTGATGACGGCTATTTCAGCAGATATCGATTGGCAATTGTAATCCCGGAAAGCATGGCTCCCACAATACCCAGAAACCCCTGATCCGTGCCACAGAGGTAGAGGTTTCTGACAGGCGTCTGGCCGTCGGCGAATTTTTCCGGGGCGCCGTAGACGCAGCCGTTGAGATGCCCGGTAAATCGGCGAATCGTGCGTGGGCTAAATACGTCGGTGTCGACCACATGGCTGCGGAAATCAGGAACGTGCTTCAATGCGCTCTCGATGATCCGATCGTTCCACTCCATCTTTCGCTGTTGGTATTCATCTTCGGGCAGGTTGATCCAGTAATCCGGTTCAGCCAGTGCCGTGATTCGCATACGGCCGTCTTCCAGCGGCCGCGAATAGTCAAAGTTATTTGGTGAACAGATGATGCCGCTGCGAAGGTCCACCGGTTCGTTAGGGCGTTCGTAGTGAAACGAATCTGCGTCGTTGTAGAAGACAATGGTTTCATTGTGTCCCAGCGAAGCGGGTTCGCAGTCGAGCACGGAGATCGATTCCACGAATGTAATGTCGCCGGCTTTCGGCTTAATCATCGGTCGTGATGGGTCCACCAGTCTCATTGTTTCCGCGGCGCCGGCCGACGACAGCACGTTATCTGCCGTAATCTCTGTACCGTCGTCCAGAACAACGGCGTTTGCCTTGCCGTTCCGCTGAACAATCTCACTGACACCTGCCCGCAGCTTCAGGTGTCCGCCCAGAGCCTTAAAGTGGCGGACGAGTTTCTTCAGAATCAGGCGAATGCCGTCAAATGGTCGTCCAAAACCCTCGTGGAAGATGCTCTTGAACATGATCACGAACTGGCTGAAGTCCATGTCATGCGGCGTGGCACTGCCGTAAAACATCAGTGGACAGAAAAGCATATCAATCAGCAGCGGGTCACTGATGTGTTCGGACACCACGTGTCGAGCTGACGTGGTTTGCCGTTGATCAAGGTTCAGCGCGTCGTGGTCAGCGATCGTACGCACCAATCTCTTGAAACCGTCGATCTGCCTTGGGAACGCCATTGCCACCTGTTCCAGGAAGTAGGCGAAGTCATTCGTGAATCGCAGAGTGCAATCGGGAAAAGCGATGGACGAATGCAGTTGCGGGCGCAGATCAAAGTCTTCCCACTTCATGCGCAGCTGTCGCAACAGTTTGCTGAGTGGTCCACCTTTACTGCCGGGTTCTGCGTAGTTGGTGACCGCGTGCAGCCCCACGTCGTAATTTCGCTTGCGCAGTCGGTAAAACGAATTCAGACCGCCGACCGTCGTGTGGCGTTCCAGAATGCAGACGTTCTTTTCAAAATACGCCAGCCGAACACCCGCCGACAGTCCGGACATTCCAGCGCCGATAATCACAGTATCGTAATGCACGGTAGACTTCTCCGGGGCGGGCCGTCTTCGACGGTTTACTCGAGCTAACGCTCGGAAGCTGCGGAATCCACTGATGTTGGTCGCTAACCGACTCAGGAGCAATAATCAGCCGGCCACCGGCACATCTTTCAGCTTCGGCGTCAGGTACTCGACCGTAGACTGCATGGAGTTCAGGTTGTGATAGTCTTCTTCCGGAATCTGAACTCGATACCCTTTGCGCAGCTCCATCACTATGTCCAGAAAATCCATACTGTCGAGTTCCATCTGGTCACGGAACGCGATTGCGTCATCCAGGTTGGACAGATCTTCATCGGGAGCGATTCGCTCCAGAATCTCCAGAACGGCCTGTCTGATCTCCACACCCGTCATCAAATATCCCCTTGCACTCGTGTTTTCCGCAGCGCGAAACGACCGTGTTAACTTTGGCGGCAATTCGTCGCCACAATCACGCACTGAATCTGGCGGCTGAACCGCGCAAAACGCAGTATTCAGGATTCGTACTTCTTTACGATCACGACCGAGTTAATACCCAGCATCCCGAACGAATTATTCAATATACAGTTCACTTCGCCTAGATTTCTTGGCTCATTCGCTACTAAATTAGGCAAAGCGCATCTTGAGTCTGGATTCTCAAGATTGATTGTAGCGTGGGCAATACCGTCGTCAAATGACGGCAGGTTACCCAGTAGTTCCAGCGCTCCGGCTGCTCCCATGGCATGGCCAATGAAGCTTTTCGTGTTGTTGATTGCCGTCCGTGTGCCGTCAAACACGGCCTTAAGGGCCTTTGCCTCTTCAATATCGCCTTGTTCAGTGGCCGTCGCGTGACTGCTGACGATGTCAACGTCGTTGGCGCTAATCCCGGCTCGAGACAGGGCCAGATGGACACATTCGGCCTGACGAGTCGAATTTGGCAGCACGAAGTCCGAAGCATCGGAATTCATCGCATGCCCAATGATTTCAGCGTAAATCTTCGCTCCCCGAGCCAACGCATCCGTCAGCCGTTCAACCGTGCAAATGCCGCCGCCTTCCGCCACGACAATTCCGTTTCGCTGGGTATCAAATGGACGAGATGCCCTGGCTGGATCCTCGTGAGTGGCCAGTGCACCCTGGCTCTGGAAACTGGCGAAGATGCCGAACGTGTGAATACTCTCCGAGACACCTCCGGCGATCGCGACGTCACATTCGCCCAGACGCAGCATCTGCAGCGCCTGGATGAAACCAGCATTTCCCGCGGCACAAGCGGCACCAATGGTCAGATGAGGCCCCGTGACCCCGAGGCTCAGCGTTACTTCTCCCGCCGGATTGTTCGCGACCGTACGTGGGTTGTGGTGATGTGACCAGACCTTGGTGTCATAGCCGAACTGGGAAATCTCGTAGATTTCGTTTTCTGTTTCGACGTTGCCGTGCTCGGTAATCCCCAGGTAAACGCCGACGCGGTTTTTTTCGACGGAGTTCCAATCAAGGCCGGAATCGACGACCGCTTCGTTTGAACAGTAGACGGCGATCGACCCGGCCCGAGTTCCCCGCCGCACTTCCTTACGCTTCTGATAACGCAATTCGTCGAAGTTGCAGACGCCAGCCAGCACTGGCGGCATGTAGCGCGTTTCGTAATCCACCACACCGGATTTTCCGTCCAGCAGATTCTGGCGAAACTCGGCCAGATTATTGCCGTTCGGGGACGCCAGTCCAATTCCAGTGATGACAATGCGATCGTCGAGGGCCAACGTATTTTTCTTCCAAAGAAGGTCTGCCGCAGAAGGCTGAGCAGAGTACCGGGACATTTGCCTACTGACAAGTGCCCAACGCCCTATAAAACCAGTATTTTTCAGCCTGAAACGTTCCGTTCAGGGTCTACCGGGGAGACGAGAATCGATTCGGCACGCCTCCTGGCAGCGACTTAGGGAAGCGGACCATTCTTTTCTGAGCGACGGCTCAAACAAACTGCCAATGACGGTTCGATTTGGTAATGGCCCGGCCGCGTCATGAGTCCACGTCATCGGCAAAACTGGCTTCTTCCATGATCACCTTGTAGCGTTCGGAGGCTTCCTTACCGAGTAACTGGTGAAACGTCTGGTCGGCTTCCAGCTGACTTTCGATGTCTATTCTCAGCAGCACGCGTGCCTGGGGGTTAAGAGTAGTGTCTCGCAATTGGGCTGCGTTCATTTCGCCCAGTCCCTTGAAACGCAGGACGGTCGGATTTCGGTTGTCCGGCAGCGCGGCCAGAATCTCTTCCTTTTCCGCGTCTGTCTGAGCGTAGTGCGTCGTCTTGCCGACTTCGATGCGGAACAGTGGCGGCTGGGCAATGAACAGATTTCCCTGACGGATCAGTTCCGTCATATGGCGAAAGAAAAACGTCAGCAAAAGCGTTGAAATATGGTATCCGTCGCTGTCCGCATCCATCAGCAGAATGATCCGGCCATAACGCAGGCGATGGATATCGAAGTTCGGGCCGATTCCGGTGCCAAGCGTTTCCACCAGGTCGTTGATCTCCTGGTTCTTGAGAATCCTGGATAACGGGAGGGATTCCGTATTCAGAATCTTTCCTCTGAGCGGCAATACGGCCTGAGTGGCAGAATTACGCCCCATCACCGCGGTTCCACCGGCCGAGTCGCCTTCCACAATGAACAGTTCTGTTTCGTCCGAGTTTCTGTTCTGGCAGTCAACAAGTTTGCCCGGCAGGTTCGTCTTTCGCGCGACCGACTTGCGTTTGACTTCTTTGATGGCGTCACGGCTGGCCAGTCTGGCTCGAGCGGCCAGCACAATGCGTCCCAGAATTGCGTCCGCGAGCGACGGATTGTTATTCAACCAGTTCTCGACGGCAGGTCGGACGATGCCATCAACATGAGACGCCATTTCGGGATTATTCAGACGTTCCTTGGTTTGCCCCTGAAACATGGGTTCGCCGTGAAACACGGATAAAATGGCGATGACGCCTTCGCGGATGTCGTCGGCAGAAATAGCGATTCCGCGAGGCTTGAAGTTGTGGACGTCGATGTAGTTGCGAACCGCCTTTGTCAGCCCGGATTTCAGACCGTTTTCATGAGTACCGCCGGCGTGCGTGCGAATGCCGTTCACATAGCTGCGAATGTGTTCGTCGGTCGACTCCGTCCATTTCAAAACGACCTCAACACGAGCGACCTTGTCGTCCTTGTCGGCGGAAAAAAGTTGATCGTGGACTGTCTTCTTGCCGCTCTCTTCAATGACCTTCTCGATGTAGGCCCTGATTCCGTCCTGGTGGCGGAGTTCGTGAGTTTCGCCCTTCAATTCGTCATTGAAGACGATCGTCAGGCCGCCATGAATGTACGACACATCTTCCAGATGCTGGCGAATCGTTTCTGAATTGAACTGGGTCCGCCGAAAAATTGTGTCGTCCGGCCGAAAGAAAATGGCCGTTCCGTGTCCGCGGAACGGTTTCACCTTTTTTACCTTCGCGGCTGGTTTTCCACGCCGGTATTCCTGCATCCACTCGTGACCGTCGCGGCGCACTGTCGCCACCAGTTTTGAGGAGAGTGCGTTGACGACAGACGAACCGACTCCGTGCAGACCGCCACTGCGAGCGTAGTTTTTATCGCTGAACTTACCCCCGGCGTGCAAAGTCGTCAGGATGACCTCCAACGACGACTTCTTCAGCTTCGGGTGTTTGTCGACCGGGATACCGCGACCATCATCACTGACGGTGCAACTGCTGCCGTCCTTGTGTAGAGTAACCACGATGCGCGTGCATTCGCCGGCCAGAAACTCATCGACAGAGTTGTCCACGACTTCCCACAGAAGATGATGCAACCCACGTGAGTCGACACCACCGATGTACATCGACGGCCGTTTCCGAACAGGCTCCAGGCCTTCCAGGACCTCAATGTCGCTGGCTGTGTAAGTTGATTTTGTTGGTGTGCTCATCGGCAGGACGTCAGTCCTCCTCCATTTCTGACCAGTCCACTAACTGGATTTCGGGCTGGATCACTTTGTCAAAGCTGGAACGCTTGGTGGTCATGACTCCTCGACCGCCCCGTGACGTGATCTGATACTTCTGCTGGCCGAATACCATTTCTTTATCGTTGCTGGTGACAACCCGCAGGCAGTCGCTCGGTCGCGCCAGCTGAACGACGCCCAACAGCCGATCATCTGCGTCCAGCTTGATGCCACGCACCCCTTTGCCGGCGTTCGTCAGCATCGGCACATCATCGAGGGAAAAGTGCAGCACGCGAGCATCGGCGGAGGCAAAAAACACAGTTTCCGCGTCTTCGATCAGCTGACAGTACACCACCTCGTCACCTTTTCGCAGTCGACAATATTTGCGACCGGCTTTTGTGCTGGGCATGCGGAAGCCGTGGTAGGGAATCGTCAGTACCTGACCGCGCTTTGTTGCCACCAACAGCAATGGCCCCCATTCTTTCGAATCATCGTCGACCGCCTCCACGAATCGCGGATCCGTCGTGTGGACCGCCATGATGGAAGCCCCGTCACTGAGCCTGGCATGCTTGGCGAATGGCTCACCGTATCCGGATGAGACGGGCAGTTGCTCGATCGGGACGGTGAACGCGACGCCGTCCGAACTGAAGAAGACAGCGTTATCCAGCGTGCTGCCGGGTACTACGCTCAGCACGCTGTCCCCTTCTCGGACCCGGGTCCTGGAGACCTTTGCCAGGCTGTTGACTCGTTTGACCCAGCCGTCCGACGTCATAACAACATTGGTGTTCTCTTTAACGATGTACGCCGATGCATCAAACTCGGCGATCTCGTCGGAAGAACCGAATTCGCTGCGGCGTTTGTCACCGAATTCTGCCGCCAGTGCTTCGAGTTCCGTGCGGATCAGCTTCCACATCTGCGTCGTTGACTTCAACAGCTTCTCAATACGTGCAGCTTCCGCCCTCTTCTCCTTTAGCTCCTGACGAATGTGTTCGATTTCCAGCTGCGAAATTCTGTACAGTGCCAATTCCAGAACGGCGTCTGTCTGAATCTCATCCAGCGGAAACTTCTTCATCAGTTTTACAGCGGCATCTTTCTTTCCACTACTTGCGCGAATGATTTTTAATGCCAGACTAAGCCCGTCAAAGATGATCGCAAAGCCTTCCAGTATGTGAATTCGCTTGCGCAACTGCTCCAGTTGATACTCCAGACGGCGACGGACGGTTTCGTAGCGGAAGTCGAGAAAGTGCTGCAACAATTGCTTCAGACTCAGCACGCGGGGCACCGCCGCCCCGTGTTCGTCCGGGACCAGTGCAGTGCAGTTGAAACTGAAGTTCTGCTCCAGCGATGTGTGCCGAAACAGGTAGGCCATGACGGCCTGGGCGTCGGCACCGGGCTTCATTTCCAACACAATCCGTAGCCCGTTTGCCTCGTTCGTTTCGTCGATAACGTTGGTCAACTGAGGAATCTTGCGGGCTTCAATCAATTCTCCAATTTCCGTCAGCAGCGGTCCCGTTGAAACTGTGTATGGCACTGTATAAATGATCAGCCGATCCTTCAGTTCCTTCTTGCCTTTTTTGTCGAACCGCCACTCGCCGCGTGTCTTGACCGAGCCGCGACCGGTTTCGTAGGCGATTCGCAGATCTGCTCGATCAGTCACGATGCGGCCGCCCAGCGGAAAGTCGGGCCCCTTGACGTATTTCATCAACTGGGCGACCGTGGCGTTGGGATTCTGGATCAGGTGCACGCAGGCCCTGGTCACTTCGTTCAGGTTGTGTGGCGGCATGCTGGTCGCCATGCCCACGGCAATTCCCTGAGTTCCGTTGACCAGCAGTGCCGGGTAGCGGGCCGGCAACACGACTGGTTCCTCGTCGGCAGCATCGTACGTGGGGCGCATATCCACTGTACGATACCGCAACTCGTTCATCAGTTGCTCAGCCAATGCCGACAGCTTGGCTTCTGTGTATCGAGCTGCCGCAGCCCGCAGCCCCATGATGGAACCAAAGTTTCCCTGGCCGATCACCAGCGGATATCGCAGAGAAAAGTCCTGTGCCAGTCGAACCAGGGCATCGTAGACAGCAGTGTCGCCATGTGGGTGAAATGACCCGGTTGTGTCACCACAGATCTTGGCACACTTTCGGGTCTTGCTGTCCGCCCTCAGTCCAAGGCCATTGTACATGACGTACAGAATTCGCCGCTGTACGGGTTTCAACCCATCTCGAACGTCCGGCAACGCGCGTGACGTGATGACGGACAGAGCGTAGTTCAGATAGCGTCGGCGAGTTTCGCCGCTGATCGGCACGTATTGAACGTTTCCGGCCGCTTCCAGCTCATCCGTCCTGGAGAACAGATTGGGTTCGTTCTTTCTGGAAGACTTTCTGCGAGCCAACTGAGCATCCTTTTCCAGCGGTCGGGATTTCTTCCAACCAACACGACATATCGACTAAGAGAATGTTGGTTGCCGGATATGGAACCGTAGTTCTCGTCATACGGCCCAAGCGGCAATGGTCAACAGGATCGGCGGCTGGCCCCTGAAATATCAGTACATTCGCTGAACGCACGTCAGAACAGTATCGCGTCCATTCAGGACGGATATCCAGCCCGGGATCTCCCGGCAACCGCCAAACCGGCATTCTAGAGACTCTGACGCAATCGCAAAGCGCGAGCGGACACAGTTATACCTGAAAAGGCAGGAAGATTAGGAAGACTTTTTCGGTTCTTCCATATGCAACGATAGTGCACCAGAAACTAACCGTATCGTGTGTATCAAGGACACTGATTGATTCATCCCTATGACCGGTAGAAGCCGAACTTTACGACAGAGGACAGTTTGGACCTCAGCGATACCTCTCAGGCAGGTACTGCGATGGGTCCCAAACATTTTTTTGGATTCGCGGTTCCATCACTTCCCGTGTCACGTTGACCGGGCATGCAGAACAGCTGGAAGAACGGATTCTTCTAAAGCCACGGAGGAGAAGCAATGCTTCGCACGGGATTGGTGACTCTCATGATCACGGTCATGAGCGCCGGGAGCCTTCTGGCCGAAGACGGTCAGAATCAGAACACGCTAATGGATTGGCTGCGAGGCCCGTCAATCGGACGTCCGGACACGCGACGGTCCAAACCGAGAACACCGAGCGGTATCCGGCACGCCGTCGTTGAGGACGCTGCTCGCCAGGTTCCGGAAATCCGCCAGGCGAGCACTCAGCCGTCATCGCAGCAGTTGGAACCGGCCGAAGCTTTGCCGCAGCCACTCCCCATTCAGTACGCACCTGTCGTGCCGAATGCATCGTCGTCCAGTGGTCCGCAGTACTTTAGTGCCGCTACGTCTCAGGGCAACGTGCTGCCGGTTCACCCGGGAGCAAACTGGCAGCAGTACGCGCCGCCGCAGCCCGTCTATCAAAATTCCTCAGGACCGTACTCCTTCGCCTCTTCGGCAGGCTACGCCCCTGGAGCCGGACCAGTCAGTATGAGCTCGGCTCGTGGACCTGCGGGCGGTGCGGGCCCCTCCAGTGCTGCATTGTATCCGGCACCCAGGCCTGGAATTCCACAACAGGTTGGCGGAACGGCAATCGTGCATCAGGCGTTTCATCCACACGAAATGCTTTATCCACACCGCTACAAGGCGATGTACGGACCATATTATTACAAAGTGAATGGCGGTTGGATGGTGACACCGTTCGGAGTCTGGTCCAAAGAGAACTGGAAACTGCAGGGCACGACAGTGGACGTGAAATACAAGTCGCACATCAGCCCGTTCTCAATGTTTAAAAGACCTGTGATTCGCTGATCGCCGTCACAGTTCAGAATGAAGTGGCCGGTGGCTGCAACCAAGAATGTTGCCCTGAGCGAAGGGGCTCTCCATGAGACGCCACATGGCAAGGTGATTTGCTTCGCTCAGGTGATTGTTAAATGCTCGCTGGAAAAAGTTCCGAATCTCCAGATAGCAGAATGAGGACGTTGGCGATCTGTTCGCCTCGTCAGGTCGATAACTTTTGAAACGCGGGAATTGGGTGGCATGCAGCATCGCCTGCCTGGCATCCCCCCGGAAACTTATTTTCAGCAAGTGGAATGAACACGTGCCGATGCGCGTTTCCCTCTGCGAAAGGTTCTAAAATGCGACCACGAAACTCAGTATCGAGATGGTTCGCTGCCGCGATTTGCGTGCTGGCAACGTCTGGCTTCGTCGCTGCCGAGGAGGGTGTTGTCCGCATCGGCGCCACAAACGGCAGTGCCGGCGTGGTGCAGATGCACGCTTCCGCCAGCGGCATGGTTCAGCATGCGTCGCTGGACAGTGCCACGGTATTTAACCGTTATCGCTACGGAGGTGCCGCGCCAGCGCAGCAGGGGTTCGGTGGCTTCCAGCCACAAATGGCTTACGGGCAGTCTGCCGGAGTCGCGGGCGTGAAGGATCCCTGTAATCACCAGTCCTTTGCGAAACGATGGTGGCGTGGCCAATACCTTAACTACCACGCCAGAAACCAGCGGCTGGCAAACCATCTGTTCGGATGGATGGTTCCTTCCGGCTGCTGTGGCCAGGGATGTCCTCCACTTGGAAAGTACCAAGTGACCTATGCTAATGACCCAGGCTATGCGGATCATCGTGACAACGGGCAGGCCTATGGTGTTCAGGGATATGGCGTGCCACTTTCTGTACCGCTGGCGCCCACGGTTCGACAGTCATACAACTACAGCTGGGGAACACCGTCAAGTCGGATAACGCCGCTCGGAAATTACACACCACAGACGTCGGTTAGACCGTTGTACCACCAATCCTGGTAATTCTACAGATCGCACGGACCTCACGACTGCTGGCTGTGCCGGGCACTGTTTCAGTCGGGAAGCGATCTCCACCTACTTTCAAACTGCAGTTTGTCACCCGCAATAAACTGTTCGCCTTGCTGCACAATGTACCCACGCAGCGGGCGAAGGAGATGGAACTCATGCAACACTCATTTCGATACCTGTTTCTGACTGGCGCAACTCTGCTGACCGCAACAGGCTCGGCGGCGGAAATCCAGCAGGTCGGCTTCCAGAATTGCCCATCAGGCTGCTGCACAAAAAGCTGCGTCGCGTCTGGCGGCAGCCGCCGTTGCAGACAGGGCGACTACTGCAACAATGGACAATGCCGCGGCAATCGTTGTTCACAGCGATCCGGAAATGAAGACTGTTTCCTCGTCAGGTGCTGCAAAACCAAAGGGTCCGGTGACTCAGGGTGGTCTCCTCCGGCACGACTGCCTGTCAACAGAACAGGCGGCTGGTATCAAAGTTACTGGCCAGGAAAGTGGTACGGTAATCCCGGTGGAGGCTTTCAAGGCGGTGCGCCAATGGTGTATCAACCCACCGACACAACTCAGCTGGGCTACAGCTACAATCGCGTTCCTACGTGGCGTCCGAATCCCGGCATGATCCCACGCGTTCCAAGTCCGTCAAACTATCATACTCGTATGTGTCCGGGCCAGACAGGATGCCAGATCGGAACAACGATCATGTACAACGGCGGGAGCAGTTGCCCCACCTGCAATCCTGGTTATGTCAACACCGCCGCACAACGTCGGATACCTCAGTTGGCTCAGGCACCACAGTTGGCTGAGCCACGGCAGCCACAACAATCGCCGTCTGTTTCAACAGTCGCTCAGGCAATCGTGCCCGCTCAGGCAATCACCGTGCCGGATTCCTACACGTCCCTGGATATCGTGACGGCAGAACAGCCTGCAGCTCTGTCCGCCAATAATACCGTCCGTACGATAAGCAACACCGTGACAGAAAAGGCTGCTTCTGCAGGCCCAAACCGACCGGGAAAACGCGTCAGAAAGCATTTCGGATCGGCACAACGACGAACGAAGAAAACGTCTGGTGGCTGGTTTGGCCTGCCATCGCTGAGCGAGATCAGATTCTAATAATGTCGTGCAGGTCTCAGGCCTGTCTGGCTGACGCCCGGAAGTCGGAACGTGCTCCCACTGCCTTGCTGAACTGACTCAGCAACAGTGGGGTTTCATGAACAAACGCGGCCAACAACGCAAACGCTGAACAACACCGCCGGTATCCGGCGACTGATCTCCCAAGTGGTGTGGTGCAAGCACACTGCTTATCCTGTCAGCCCGAATGTGATCTTTCACATTCGGGCTGTTTTCGTTTTCTGATCATCAGGTTGATGCAGGTCATGTTGCTGCATTCGTGGCAATCAGAATGGAAGACTTCAGACACGGAATGCCAGTCGCTGCATGATCAGGGTGGGGTTTTCAAACTGAGAGACGACGCGGACAAAGCTCCAGAAATTGTTCGACCGCTCCCGTTTGCTGATACAAAAAAGTGTATGCGGAACGGAACCTGGTTTCCCGGAACGGGCGGAGTGTGTCTGTCATCAATCACCCTCAGATGCTCGGAATTTAGCGCTGGTATAGGTTGTGCGACTAATCCAGACTACCACGTTTGACTGACTTAGCACAACGATGAATTGAAACTGTTCGGTGCTGTCGCAAACTCAGCGAGCACTCGTTGCCCGTCAGATGTTTCCGTGTTATAAGTGTCGGCCGTAAGCGTCTCCCATTGTAGTAGAAGACGCAGCGTGTATTAAGGAACAATGTCAATGGCCATGAAAAAGGTTAGGAGAAAAAAAGTGAGCGACGAAGAGAAGAAAGACGACACTGCGGCAGATGCTGCTTCAAACGCACCGGAAGCAGCGGCGCCGGAAGCAGCGGCACCGGCCCAACAGACACAGGAAGTCATTGTTAACGATAAGTCTGCAAACGCCGGTTACGCCAACTTCTGTCGAGTTTCCAGTACTCCGGAAGAACTGATTCTGGACCTCGGTCTGAACCCAACGCCATATGCAACGGGCAAAGTCGACGTCGATGTGACGCAGCGCATCATTCTCAATCACTACACCGCCAAGCGATTGTGGAGTGCATTGTCGA
>JAPYTO010000016.1 GCA_029941865.1 Fuerstiella sp.
CGTTTTTCTGCTTACGAGAGTCACTTTCCCACGAGCCACACGACCACATCTTTTTTAAAACTGCTCCAAGGCATTTCGCGAACGGGTCTTCGGGCTCTGCGTCGAGGGAATGCGCATTTTCAAGTGGGACGGGTCTCGGCTGCGGTGCTCTCCATCCGATGCCGATGCACAGGAAGCGAGATTCGTCACAGCCTGATAAAACACGGCTTCAAAGCTCCGTCGCTGCTTTCGGCTTGCCGACAGGATTGGCACCAGCAGCCCACTTCATGCGTTCAACATCTCTGCTGGCATACACCTTACGCCGCATGCGAATGCCCCACACAAAGGTCGCCGTGCCTGTCGCGTAAAGCTTCATCAGGACCATCAGGCCGATGACCAGACTGCCGCACGTGATCAGAATGACCGACAGGCGGGCGTGCCAAAGTCCTTTCTGAAACGCAATCGCCTGTTCGTTCGACCATCCCTGATCCACGACCAGAAATTGAGTGTGCGCCGCTCGCACGTCGGCAAGATCCGACTTCCACTCGATCGGATTCAGTTGAAAACTAATCACTGCCTCAATGATGAGTTCCGTAGGCAACCAGTAGCTGGCGACCAACGTCCCCAACGCGAAACACGCAAGGACCATCGGCACACCGAGCGCGGTCAGCGTGAGAACATGATCGCTGAACTGTTTCAGTTCACGCGTCGCTCTGCCCCTGGAAAACGAACCGTTCTGACGTCGACAGTTTTGCCGAACCGCTCTCCAGCAATCGACAGGGATACTGAGAACGATGATGGTTAACCCAAAAATCAGGAACAGAAGAACATACGCCATAGCAGGACCCTCCATCTGACCTGCCATAGTAGCGTTGCTTTTCGTGAAAAGAGACTTCCTTATCCGTTCTTTCCGGTATGCAAAAACAATCCGCCGACACATACCTGTTCAACTGAACAGGTCCAGGTCTTCGTAGATTGCTTCGTTCATCCCCCGATTGCGGCGTTGGTGCTGCGGCTCACTGCAGAAACCGTTGGCAGCCCAGGCGACAACGAGTTTGTGGACGGGGTCGCAAAATCCCATGGCACACTGTGCACCGCCGTGGCCAAACGTTTCGGGAGAACAGTACTTGCCGAAGCCGTACGGCACCGATTTCTGCCCGTGCCGGTTGGAATCGAGGAACAGTCCGAGCCCGAGGTCAACGATGTGTTGCATTGTGTCGTCAAACCTGTCCGTACGGTGTGCAGACGTCATGTTCGCGACGGTTTCGGGACTCAGCACGGCCTCACCGAACGAAGTGCGACCATTGTGAAGCAACATTTCGTAGAAGCGTCCGAGTTGCCGCACCGGTCCGCAAAAATTTCCTCCGGGTGATGGCTGCGTCAGCCATGGTTTTGAAGAGAACTCGCTTGTACTGATTTCACCACGTTCGCTGACACTGAACTGTGGCAGTCGGTCGACCAGGCCTGCCACCTGACTTTCCGCCAGACCACACCAGGCTTCATCGATTCCCATCGGCACCAGCACGTCTTCCGTGAGGATGCTTCTGAAGGGACGATGATCGGCGTCCAGACGCTGCAAAATTTCACCCAGCAGAAACCATGTGCTTTGCGGCTGATACGCGCTGCCTGGGACGAGCGAATTCACCCGGCAGATTCGGTCGAATGATTCACTCCACGTGCTGTGCGGCCAGCCGGTATCGATGAGAGGGATGCCCGAAGTATGAGTCAGCAACTCTCGAATAGTCACCCCGGAAATCGAGGAACGGCGTGCCTCGGGCATGACGTCCGCAAGCGTCGTTTCCAGTCCTGCCCTGCTGGCACCATCGAAGAACGGCGGCGGCAGCCAAAGGCTTTCCGGCAGACCGCCAGAGCATCACCGTGGATGCCGTCATTGACTGATTCGCTGCCGCCATTCCGAATCCAGCGTCAAGAACAGTTTTCCCGGCAACAGAAACGTAGACCTGTACTCCCGTATGCAGACTGCGGTCGATGCCACGCTGAACGACAGAGGCCGTTTTCAGAAAGTCACTCACTGGCAACCTGCTTCACACGGGAAGACCGCGCTCCTCACGGATGCGACACACCTCTGCAAGAACACCATCCACCAGGACTGAGTTTCTGGAGATCGCCACGAACTGAGTGAAGTTCGTCAGCACGTTGACGATTATCGTCAGAACTGCTGCGAAGAAGTGAATCTGCGCGCTGGTCATTCCCAGAGTTCCATTCAGCGACATCGGTGTGGCCGGATCAGCGATCGCTCCAAATGCCCCGACGCTGATCAGCAGCAGAACGCACAGCACCATTCCAGCGACGGTTCGATATTTGATCCGCTGGTTTTGGTCGTACCATGACTGATCAAGCGAGTAGGCATTGCTGGTTTCCTCAATCCACCGCCCTGTGCCCATGAAGTAAGTCAGGCAAATGGCATGAACCAGCGTTGCGAACGTCAGCGCTCCCAGACCGACCAGCATGTGGAAGCTGATCTGTGACTGAGTCGATGTGTCCAGACTCCGTACGTCACCGATCTTCAGTCCGAGCGCAACGGCCACGACAAGAAAAACGGTCGAGACGACCAGGAGACTAAGAAAGATGCGATTCACGAGCCAAACATTTTAGAGACGGTACTGCGAAGCAATTATTGGTCCAACGTCATCGTCGTGACCTGCTTGATGGTCTGATCAAAAGTCTGGCCATTGGATTCGATGGTCATCGCCATGTCCAGATCCAGCTGAGACTTTGCCACTCGCCCCTGATCGATATTGAATACAACTTCCCCGTGCCCGGATGAACTGGTGAGCGTCATCCGGATGGGGGCATCAGGCCTGGGAACGACTGAAATCTCGGGAACGACTTGAATAATTGCGTTTCCCGCCGCGTCAACCTCCACGAAAGTCATTTCTGATTTGATGGTCATAGTGCCGAAGCCCAGTTGAACAGACTGTCGGCTGCTCCATGTCATCCGCGGAGCAACAGCCTGCGGCGGCAGCATGACGGCCGACTGCTTCATCATCTGCTGCAACGTCGTTTCGTCCAACGCCCCGGCATTGCCGGCAGCCGACCTGCGGAGCGCATCCAGCAGCTGGGCGGGAACCTGAACGTCTGTGATTTCTCCGGTAGGCTTCATCGTCACCTGAAACTTCTGATTGACGATCTGTCGAAACATTTCGCCCATCGAATTGACAATGGGACTCTCGGATTTAGTGTTAACGCCTGTGTCGAACTCGACGACACCCGCTGGACCGCCCTGCAGTTTCATAAAAATGCGGTCCACCACCTGGTTCATCACGGTATCACCGTTCGCCGAAGAACTCTGCACATGCCATGACATGTTCATGGTCTGGTCCATCGTTTGATTCACATCGGTATCACCGATCTTCATCTTCGTCTGCATTTTCTGCTGGACGTTATATTTGATGGTCTCCTGAGCACGAAATTTCCATCGCAAGTCCAGCTGAGCAGACGCAGAATGAAACTGCGTTGACAGAGCAAGAAATGTCAGAACAGCAGCGATGCGGGTGAACATGGGTGACTCCGTAAGTACAGCGAACGCTTAAGTTAGGTGGAAGATGCGAAGCTGGGAGCTCCACGGCATCCGGAATGAACCGGTCTTCGAGTACGTGCGAAGTGTACAACAGAACGGCCAGACGGCTCAAAGCCAGAAAATATTACTCGCCCGCTTGCCGCACACCCACCGTCAGCAGCAAATTCGCCCAAAGCGCCTGATCCCCCGTTTGTATTGTGAGAACATGGTCCCGTGATGCTACTGCATCGTAAAAGTCCCAGCGTTCGATGGGCGTCAATTCGATCTTCGAGCCGGCCGCAGACAGGATTTCACGATATTCGTTCCATGCCGTCGGGTCTTCGTCCAGCTTGTACGGATCGTCGGCCGGCATGCCCATCGTATTCACAGCTTCGATCGGCACGGCGCTCAGCAGAACCTTGAAAACCTGCGAAACGCTCACCAGTCCGGGTGCCAGGTTCAGACTGACAAGTTTTGCGCCCGGACCAATTGCCGATGACGCCGGATAATTTCCGTCAGCGATCAGGATCTTTGAACTGTGACCGGCCTGAGCAACGATCGCTGAGATTTCCGGATGGATAAGTTCTGACTTAAGCATTTTGAGTTCCTGATGCGGGACGGCCCGCAAGCCGATTCGAGCTGACGCTCGGAAGGTGTTGGCCCGCTCCCGTTGGTCGCTGCAAAACCTGTTCGACGTTTGCTGTTGTGGTGGTTGTTGAGACCAAAGTTACGTTTCAAGGCATCGCGTTGACGTCATGATTCGAGATCTCAATTCCATGTCCGCGATTGAGACGTCCTATGACCGAAAGAAAGCCTTGAAGGTTTCGATTGTTTGTCGAGCGGTTTCATCGGAATCCGGAATCGGAAACGCTTCAGCACAAGCGTAACCGTCGTAGCCGATTTCCTGCAAGGCCGCGGCAATGGGCCCGTAGTCCATGTGGCCTCGGCCGGCCGCCTGACGATTGGAGTCAACGAAGTGTACGTGGCCGATGTGTTTTCCTCCGTCGCGCAGGCCGTCGGCGATGTTGGCTTCTTCGATGTTCATGTGGAACAGGTCGGCCAGCAGCACAACATTGCTGGTGCTGAGCGGTGCCAGCAGTTCGACGCCTTCAGCCATGGTCGTCGCCAAATTGGTTTCGTAGCGATTCAGAGGCTCGTAGATCAGCGGCACACCATGACCGGCGGCATGCTCGCCCAGATCGTTCAGGCTGTCTCGCAGATAACCAAGCGCCGTGTCTTTGTCCGTGGTCGCATCCCATCGTCCCTGCATGGAACCAATAATTGCCGGAGCCTTGAACGGCGCGCCGGCATCGATGATGCCTCGGATGAAATCACATGCCTGTGTGCGGCGACCAGCGTCAGCATCACACAGATGCAGACCGTGAATCACCATGCCAGCGCCCGTGCCCACGGCTGCAAGGTTGAGACTGTGCTTTTCCAGCAGCTCGCCGAGCGGTTGAGCGTTGATCGCGTCAGCCGAAGGTGCAAACAGTTCCACCGCGTCGAATCCGAGCGCCGCAGCTTTTTCGCAGCCCGCGGCCACATCTGCGTGAAAAACAAACGGCCCTTTTTTAGCTTCTTCGACGATGCTGATCGTAACAGCAGATTTGATCATGGAGATAAATCTTAACTAAAGCGTTTTGCGAATCGGTTTTCACACGCCAATCGCGGAAATCAATTTCTTCGCACCAGAATTCGGTCGCCGCAAACACGTCCTGGCGGCGTGCGACGTCATGGATCGACCTCGTTAAACTTCGTGGCTCACCAACTGCCGACTGACCACTGCCGTCTGACTTCGTTACTCGTAGATCGGCAGGAACGTATTGAAGGCCGCTTCGCCGAAGTCGCCGGGGTCATTGAATCGTCGTCCCTGATCCAATGACGAAATGGCTTTCATCTGGCCCTCCGTCAGTTGGAAATCAAACACGTTGATGTTTTCTTCCATGCGATCACGGCTGGACGTCTTGGGAATGACGGCCGTGCCTCGCTGCACGCCCCATCGCAACAGCACCTGAGCAGCCGTCCGGCCGGTGGCTGCCGAAATCGTTTTGACGACGGGATTCTCCAGCACGGCTTCGGCTGGATCTGCCATGCCGAGACTGAAGTAACTCTGAGCCCCCAGCGGTGAAAATGCAGTGTAGGCAATCTTCTCCTGTTTGCAGAATCGCGACAGTTTCTCCTGCGTCAGATACGGATGTGTTTCCACCTGCAGAACACTCGGACGAATCTTCGCGTAAGACAGCAGATCACGAATCTGGCTTGTCCCGAAATTACAGATGCCTATGTTGCGTACCAGACCGGACTTGGCGAGTTCTTCCATCGCCTGCCAGGTATCACTGACGGGAATTCGCGCTTCTTCGATCGTCGGGTTCGTTGCGTTGGGATTGAAAAACCAGCCGGGTGGATAACTCTTCTCGAAGGGCACAAACCGCTGGGCGATGGGAAAATGGATCAGGTACAAATCCAGATATTCCAGGCCCAGATCCGCCAGCGATTTTTCACAGGCCGCCTGCACGTGTTCGGGAGCGTGGTACGTGTTCCAGAGCTTCGACGTGACCCACAGATCGTCTCGTTCACACAGCCCGTCGCCAATCGCCTGAGCAATGCCCTGCCCGACTTCCACTTCGTTTCCGTAGTCGCAGGCACAGTCGAGATGGCGATAACCAACTTCGATGGCGTTGCGGCAGACTTCCGCAGTTTTTTCTTTTTCGACTTTCCAGAAGCCGAACCCAATCTTAGGAAGCCTGGCTCCCCATTTCAGATCAATTGTTTCCATAACTTTGTGATAACTTCGTCTCGGTGCGATTGCGCTTGTTGATTTTGAAACGTCCTGCGACACGTGCTCCTGATCCGTTTTTTCCTGGTCCACCGCTGGCGGTCCGGCCTCGACCACTGGATCTTCCGACGTGGTGTCACCCGCCGCGGGCTGGTTGGTTTTGGGGGCTACTTTGCTGGCTGCCTCTGGAGGAGTGTTCCGAGCAGTCGTCGATTTTCTGGCGGTCGCCTTCAGTTTCTGTTTCTTTCCTGCAGTGCTTTTCTGCTTTGGCGGCGTCTTCTGTTTTACAGAAACAGCAGCGGCAACGAGAGCCGTTTTCTTTGACTTCTTACCGGGCTTTGCGTCTTCTTTTTTCATACTCGGCTTACTGAGAGTATCTTTACCGGATTGGGGGCGCTCGCGTTTTTTCCGGCTGGAATCCGCTTCCGGACCCCATGAAAACTGCATCTGACCGGGAAGGACAACGCCTTCGTCCACTACTTCGTCTACGACTTCGTCCACGATTCGCTGCCTGGATTGCGAAAAAATTCAGGAAAACACGAATTGTAACGCCCACTTCTCAGTTTCCGAGCGGCCAGGCCGTGCAACACGAAAACAGTTCGGATTCCATGCCGGTAACCCATTGACGACTGCCCGCTTTGGCCAAAAGTGAGCTTGCTGATGCCGTTCCTGATATGCCGGAGAGCCGCCGGCCGAAACGACGAAAGCCCGTTCATGGCTCGTGGACAGACAGTAAGCTGGTTCCTGACCGTCCAAAAGAAGCGGGGGCAACGGAACCTGGCGTTGAGAGATTGCTGCCTCAAAACGCTCGGCACCACGCGTTATTTCGGACATTCAGCGACCTCGTCACCTCTCCACAGCGATACGTACCGGGATGCCCGCTTTGCGACTTCGTGGCTTTGCGCGAAAATAAAACAACGTGACACGCAAAGGCACAAGGACACAAAGGGAAGGAAGAAGAGGATGGTCGAGTGTTGTGATGTCAGGGAACGCAACATCAGTGAACTCATCGCCTCGGGGCAGCGATACGTACCGGGATGCCCTCTTTGCGACTTCGCGGCTTTGCGCGAGAATAAAACAACATGGCACGCAAAGACGCCAAGTCGCAAAGGAAAGGCAGAAGAGGATGGTCGAGCGGGCCACACGTCTTCGTTTAACGAAAACAGTTCAGAGCCGTGCCCCGTGTGATATCGAGACTATTCGCCCGTACCGCCCAGCCAGTTATTGGTCTGGAAGGGCGACGCCGGCAGCCCCGCCCCGTTCACCAGATTGGGATTCGCCAGCTTGTGCCAGCCGAATCGCACCTGGGTGGGCTTAGTCACGGAATCAGCAGAAACGACAATGGTGTCGCCATCGACTGTCGCCATGGCGTCAACGAATTCGCCGGATTCACCAGCGACCTGAAACTCGGTCAGGGGTTTGCCATCCCGCGACTTTATCCCGCCAGCGTGAGCAAATGTCAATCGCACGGTGTTTCCTTCAACACCCAGTGACTTATACAGCGGGCCGGAATACACCATGCCGTCGCGGCCGTACGTCCTGGCTAATGCCCACAAGCTCAGCCGATTGCCAACATCCAGTTTGTTTCTCGGATGAATATCGGCGATGTTGTCCACGACATCCGTCGTGACAGCCATGCCCGTGTGAGGAATCGTCAAGGTGGCAACCTGAGCCTCCCACAGCGATGGTAACTGACCAGACGCGTATCCTGCGCCGGACCAGGGTGCAATCTGCACAAAGTGAAAGGCCAGTTCATCGTTGCGGAATTCCTTTCGCCAGCCTTCAATCAGGTCTTTCATCTTGTCCAGATACGTTAACCCATTCTTGCGGATGACGTTGGTTTCACCCTGGTACCAGATCGCGCCCTTCACAGCCACGTTTGTCAGAGGAGCAATCATGCCGTTGTACATGCCACCGGAATTCCCGTCTTTGACGGTCCACGGTTCGATCGGCGATCCGCCCCAGGAGCTGTTGATCAGCCCAACGGGTACATCAAGTTCTTCGTGCAGGCGTTTGCCGAAGTAATAAAGCACGGCAGAAAACGTCGGCACATTTTCGGGTGTGCAAATTTTCCACTTCGCATTGACATCGTCTGCCGTTTCCTTCGCATTAACCTTCGGCACATGAAATAACCGCACGTTGGGATGGTTGGCCGCAGCAATGGCTTCGGCTGCGCCGATCGTGTTCTTCAGTTGCCATTCCATATTGGATTGCCCGGAACCGATCCAGACTTCTCCGACCAGGATGTCTTCCAGATCAATCGTATTCTTCCCGGCCACTTTGATCTGCCGCGGCTTTCCGTCTGCCTTCTGTGCCTTCAGTGTCACCAGCCACCGCCCTGCTCCGTCAGCGGTTTTCTTTTGAGTTTCCTCACCCAGCGTAACGGTGACTTCTTCATCAGCATCTGCCCAGCCCCAGATTCGCACTGGCTGATCACGCTGAATGACCATGTGGCTGGCCAGCACAGCAGGTAATTTCACATCAGCTCTGGCAAATGGTGCCATAACAAAAGACGTGGCGAACAAAGTAAAAACAGTCAGCAGGGATTTGCGGTTCATGGAGGATCTCAATGGGGAACAAGGGAAGGTGAGCAAACGAAGTGGCGGTGCCGCACCATGCGATGAGTAGTGAAGCCGATGGTCAGCCCTGTTTCAGTTCCGTGAACGCGGCGGCCATGGCGTTCTTCATCATCAAGGCATCGTTGGAGTAAACGACCAGCCTGGCGCCCTGTCGGATGGTGCGCACGGCCTGCTCGGTCGTCCCGAACCAGCACCCGGCGGCGACGTGATGACGATCCGCCGTGTCGATGATTCTCTGCAGCATAGCAATCGTATCCGGGTGATCATATTCGGTGGGGATGCCCATGTTCACAGTCAGATCGTTGGGACCGACGAAGACGGCGTGCACGCCGGGTATCGAGCAGATCCTGTCCAGGTTTTCGACGCCTTCCACAGACTCAATCATGGGTATGAAGACGGTGTCCGCGCACTTCGTCTCGGTGATGTATTTCCTGGTAGCATCGCTGGGCCATGCGCCGCCGGACAGGACCTGTTGAAGAGCTTTCCCCTTGAGCGGACGATACACGGCTGCGGCTGCCAGACGCTTGGTGTGTTCGTAGTCTTCCACGTACGGAACCACCACTCCATCAAAGCTATCGCAGACCTTGGACACGTCGTCGGGGTCGCGACTATGAGTTCTGGCAAGGCAGGCGATTCCCTTTGCGGCCAGCGCGTATCGCACGGGAAGAAATTCCGCCAGGTCCAGTGCGTTGTGTTCGGCTGTCACGATCACAAAGTCCAGGGCATTCGGCGGCAGAAAATCCACCATGGCCGGATTGATGGCATGCTGCAGCAACGTGCCGTAGACGGTTTCCCCTTTCAACAGCTTGTTCTTCAGCACGCGTCCGCTCATCGTTGGATCCTTGGAAGTGAAAGGGTCGTGGAAGTGAAATCTGCGTAATCTGTGGACACCAATTCCTTAATGCTGCAACAACGACAGCGGATTGTTACGAGTCTGCAACGGCAAATCAATCGGGCCACCGACACGATGAGATTCGAATACCGCTGCAATCATTTCCACGATTGCTCGACTGTCTTCGGCAGAACATTTCGTGGGACGTTCCGTTTCAACGCTGTCGATCAGATCAGTGATGGCCGCCACGTGGCCGCCTTGGTAAGTCCCGTCCGTGCGAGGCTCCGGCTTGCCGATGCCCGCGGACGTGATCGTTTCCCAGACTTTGCCGGTGCGCCCCGGCGACCAGCTGCTGTCGCGCAGAATGAACGCGGGTTTCAGATAGCCGCTCTGCATTTCAATAACGCCTCGCGAACCCATGATTTGAAGTCCAAAACGTGTCGGGCTGCCGCCGGCACCTCGTTTCGACGCGAAGTGGCCGTAGATGCCTTTTGCAAACGCGTACCGAGCCTGCACGTGGTCGCCAGCCAGCAGACCAATTCCCTCGGGACCGTCGAAAACATCCGCTTTGGCAACGGCGTGGTCTTTGCTGGTCACGGTCGCTGTGCATGATTGAGCACTGCCGCCGGCGATACTTCGCATCAGGCCGAAAACATGTGAACCCAACACCCACAGGTCTTCACCGCCGCCACGGCGATCCTCTTTGCCTCGGCCCCGCAATTCCAGAACTTCGCCAATTTCACCGTGTTGAATCAGCGACAGCACGGTGTCCAGTACGGGAGAATATTGCGATACGTGCGCGATTCCGAGTTTCAGATGTCGCATCTCCATGGCACGGACAACGTCATCGCATTCTGTCAGATTGCGACAGAAAGGCTTTTCCATGTAGACGTGGCACACGGCGTCTGCGGCTGCCAGCAGCATGTCGTTATGCTGATCGACCCAGCGTGGACAGATGCCGACAATATCGAGTTTTTCCTTTTCCAGCATTCTGCGATAGTCAGCGTACGCCTGCGGTGCAGCCGTCCGTTTCTGAGCCGCCACGCGGCCACCGTCGTGAGGATCGGCAATCGCAACCACCTCCACATTCGGCAGCTTCGTGAACGCAACATCAACGCCGTGCCCGTAGTCGCCCTTACCCGTGCTGCCGATGATTCCGACTCGATAGATTTTTGCCATAACTCACCTCTTGCTGGAAAATTACACCGAACCATTCACCATGCATTTACGAATTGTGCTGGCCACCGGATCAACTTCATTAAACTCACTGTTTGATTCTTCACGTCACGGACAAAGTTTTTCCAGAAACGTATTTGAACAGGAGGACGCTGAGAGAGCAGAGACAGGATTCCGTTGATTCTCTGCTCCCTCTGCGTGCTCCTGCTAATTGTTCTGAACCGTTAATCAACTGATTGTTTTTCGTGGCCGTGCTATTGCTGCCGATTGTGCATGATCACACTTCCGGCAGAACCCACGGCTTCCGATACTCCGACCGCATGCGCAGTGCGTTGGCTTCGTCGTCCCCGATAAACGTTTGTAATGCGGGATCAAGCTTCAGCGTCCTGCCGACTCGCGCAGCGATGTTGCCGGTATGGCAAAGGACCGACGCGGGGTGACCGACGGTTTCCAGATCGCAGTACGGTTTCTGCCGCGACTTGACGCAGTCGATGAAGTTCTGCACATGCGGCCCCTCGTGACTGTCGCCTTCGCCCCGCCCCAGGATCTGCCCTCCACGACCATATGCTTCCCAGCTTGAGTTGCCCATGACGATATAGCCCTTGTCACCAAAGACCGCAGCTCCTTCTGAGTGTCCAAGATAGCGGTACGGCGCCCAGACACGCATTTCGTAGGTCAGCATTTTCGTATGCCTGCCGGCACCATATTCATAGGTAACCTGCATAGTGTCCGGAAACTGCTGCGCGTCGTCAAAGTACCACTTGCCCCCGTGGGCCGAAATGGAGGACGGCAACCCGATCGGCTCGTCTCCCTGAGCTTCGCAGGCGGCGTTCAGCAACGCGACGGCCATATCCAGCCGATGAACGCCGTCATTGCCCAGGTCGCCCGTGCCATAGTCATACAGCCAGCGCCAGCGTCCGTGAAAGCGGTTAATGTTAAACGGTCGCTTTGGTGCCGGCCCCATCCACATGTCGTAGTCGACTCCGGCGGGAGGCGTGCCATCAGGCGGAAAACCAATCGCCCCCTGTTTCGAACTCTCCCACGCCTTGGCAACGACGCAGCGACCCAGTTTTCCGCTCTTAACAAATTCGATGGCTGTCTGCAGACGTGTCGTCGACCGATGCTGCGATCCCATTTGCACGATGCGTTTATGTTTACGCATCGCAGCCACCATCCGCATGCCTTCAACGATATTGTGACCATCCGGTTTTTCGACGTAGACATCCCTGCCCGCCTGGCACGCAAGAATTGTGGGAATGGCATGCCAGTGATCGGGCGTCCCAACAACGATTGCGTCAATCGTGTTATCGTCGATGAGCCGCCGAAAGTCGCTTTCGCCACGTGGTCGGCGCTGCTGATTTTTCTCGGCGGCCACCAGTCCTTTCGGAAGGCGATTCGCATCCAGATCCGCGATCGCGACAACTTCGACAGACGCATTCGAGGAAAACGAATTGATCAGCGACAGCGCCCGCCCACCCGCGCCAATGATGCCGACCCGAACACGTTCGCTATGCTGAACCCGGGCCGCCTGCGCGGATTGCACAGCAATCAGACCGCTGACTGCTGCTGAGGAGGACTGCAGGAAGTTTCGGCGAGAAGGGTCAGCCATAGCACTCTCCAAATGCGGCATGGCCGCAACCATAGAGCAAAACAGGAGTCCGAAGCGACTCTTCGATGAGACGATCTTCGCAGATTGGTAATCTACATCAAATCAGTCGCAAACAAAGCCTGGCAATTCTGACGGACAGGTGAAACAATGCCACCCTTTCACACGGCCAAATTGACGGCCATCTGTATTCCTGTCCGTAAACCACCAGTTCTGCTGGTGAGCATTCCTGAGGCTCCGCCCTTTCTCGATACCAGCTCCGCCATGAACGACAAAGACATTCCCGACATCGCTGCCGCCACATCTATGCTGCGTGGCGCCATCGGCCAGATCGAATTCGCCCGGCAATACAATCTGGAGCTGCTGGAAGCGACTCCGCGCGAGCAATGGTTCGAAGTTCCGGAGGGGCTGCCCACCAACATCGCGTGGCAGGTCGGACACCTGACCGTCAGTCAGTACGGTCTACTGATGTTTCGCATTCGGGGACGCAGACCGGAAGATCTGGAATTAATCCCGGGAAAGTTCCGCAAGGCGTACAGTCGACAATCCGTTCCGAACCCGGCCCGTACAGCTCAGCCATCGCCCGACGAACTTCACGACCGCCTGAATCGCATTCACGAATTGGCGACCTCCGAGTTGCAGCAGATTGATCCGTCTGTGCTGCTGGAACCCGTGGACATGCCGTACGCGGCCTTTCCCATTAAGCTGGGAGCCATCATGTTCTGCCCGATGCATGAACAGATTCACTCCGGGCAGATTGGCCTGTTGCGCCGCGCACTGGGTCTGTCGCCGGTGAGGTAAACGACGTCCCGCCATCAATTGCGGCGGTTAATTATTGCACAGCTTTGAACTGAAGATTCACCGGGAGTCCGTTGAGGTTCTGCGGCGAAATTTCGACGGTCTCGACTGCAAGTCGGCCGACAACGTGGTTTGTGGAGTCGAACCAGGCTTCGAGAACACTCACAGCCTGCTGTGGAGGCGGCAAGTCGTCCGCTCGTTCGAGGTGTCGCGAGACGACGATCAGGGCGCAATCAACAGCCTGCGATGACGTCAGTTGATAAGTTCCATCCTCGTCGGCCAATCCAACAGCACCGCCCAATGCAGACAATGCGGCCACCGTGGCAGCGAGGTCAGGATTGCCCGCTGGCCGTTTCAGACTTCGCGCATTCAGTTTTATGGTGCCCTGTCTGTCCACCGGCAGCAACAACGCTATGGCGCCAGAATCCGGCAGCATGCGACCGGAAGCATCCTGGTACTCAATCGTTCCCTGAACGCGGATGCCATCCCCGACGGGGCGAATATTGACGGGTGCGTCCATCTCGGGCGGCGGCAACGCGGCCAGCGGCGCGTCGGCAGAGCCGGTACTGTCAGCAGATCCATGGCCAACCCACCACCCGACGCAAATCCCCAGCAGCAGCATCGCGGCACCGCTCAGCAACGGCCCGTTCATCCGTGACTGACCGCCGCTGACCTCGCGTATGTCTCGCAGTACATCTGCAGAGACCGGACCGTCGGTGTTCTGCTGCTCGAATGCAGCAAGTTCATTCAAAGATTCGGCAAGCGCGATCGGTTCATCAGATTCGATGTCTGCTTCGCGGACATTGGCGTGCGAGATTTCAATATCGATCGGTTCGGACATCGCCAGCGGTTCCAGCGACACGACTTTGTGCGCCGCGTCCGCAGTGTCCTGCCCTGTCGCCGGCACAGGGCGTTCGGCGGCAGGGATCGGTTCTTCCTGGTCAAGGACGGACAGTTCACTCAACGCTGAAAGAAGCGCCGCGTCAGTTTTGACGGCTGACTCAGGATCGGGAATTCGACGAGTGCGGCCGTCTAGTTCCGGGACTCGCAGTGATCGACCGCATTGCGGGCAGTCCACAAGAGCGCTGGCACGGGACCGAGAGATGCCCAACAGTTGGTGGCAGTGTTTACAACGAAACTTGATCGGCATGGCAACAGCTGAAAGTGTTCCTGGAATGGGATACCGGATGAAGGTATCCTACACAGACGCCGGGGACAGTTCAGCTGTAGCCGAATTTCCAGGAATTAGTTGTTATTCAGCGGTACGACGACCGGTTGTCGATCGAGTGACTGGACAGCGTTCGCACGTCCCTCGGTAAGCACACTGGAGGAATTATCGAAGAAGTTATTCATATCCACAATGGCGGGTCCCAGAAGAAACAGGAACACCGATGGCATCAGGCACAACGTTGTTGGAAACAGCAGTTTGAAGGAAGCCGCGTTTGCGTGCGAGTCCGCCCGTTCACGCAGACTGCTCCGTATACTGTCGCTGTACTCTTTCAATGCCATCGCAATACTGGTGCCGGTTGCTTCTGACTGCGCCAACAGCGCGGTAAAGGACGCGACTTCCGGTGAATCGATGCGCTGTGAGAAACCACGGAGTGCGTAGTGCAGTGAACCGACCTGGGCCTGCCGATTCACGATGCTCAGTTCCTGCGACAACGCCGGGTGAACGCTGCTGATTTCGCTACTGATGCGACGCAACGATGCCGGAACTGTCAGTCCTTGACTGACTCCCATATTCAGCATATCAAGGACGTCAGGCAGACCACGTTCAATGTCGATCTTGCGCTCATTCGCTCTGGAAGTCACAAACAGAGGTGGCAACGCCCACATGACCAGCGGTCCCAGAACCACAAAGCCCAGCAGGAATGTCTCCAATTGCGGTGGGGCCATCAACAGCCAGAATCCGCCGACAACCAGAGTTAAGAATGCCAGAACGAAACGTACGGCGTTCAGATTGATCCATGCAGCGCGGGAATGATAGCCGGCTGCTGCGAGATTCTGACGCTGAGTTGTACGTCGGCTTTCAGACTCAGGGAGCATTTCGGCCAGAGCGGATGTGACGTTGCCGAACACCATGTCGTCTTCCGACATGGGCAGTTCTTCAGGTTTCGGCGGTGCCAGAATGTCATCGGCTGTACTGCCCAGAATGCCGTGAAAGTCTGAGAACAGTCCGCCTTGATTCCGTTGATAGTCCGCAGGGGTGTCGCCGGCCGTCACCGCCGATCGTTGATGACGTTCGCTGGTGTCCGCATGTCGTGGAATAGCTTCGTGTGCAGAACCATCCTCAGAAGAATCAACCACTGCGGGGACAATCAGTTCTGACTGCTCTGTTTCGGTCGCCGGACGATCGACATTGGAAACATCCGTGGCTGTCCGCGACTCTTCGTCACCTGGCGGTGAAGTCGAGAGCATGTGCTGAGACTGAGCGGTTGTCTCATCGGAATATTTTTTCTGACCGCCGAAGAAGGATGACACTCGGCGTTGACCGTCAGCGTCGCCGGACTTTCTCCGTCCGCCTCGAAACATCTGATACAGGCCGTACCCGCATCCAAGGACAGACAGAGCAATACCAATCCAGGTGAGCATAACTTTTCTCCGACCACGTCAGCCGACAATCCCTGGGGATCCCGGTATTCCAAATGCTGTCACAGCGGCCATGACCTCAGTCATCAGGACCTTCGTTCGCCTTAGAAGCGAGCACTGCGTTTGAAAATTCGAACGACAATCAGGCCACCAATAATCTGCAATGCAATTGCCAGTCCCAGCGACAGGCCTCCCCAGAATGAGCCAAACAGGTCCGCGATGTAATTTTCGCGGTTCCATGTAAAAAACAGAACAACCAGAGGTGGAACAACCAGCATCAGGATCGTCCCCAGGCGGCTCGCGACTGTGGCAGCACGCATCCGATTAACGAAGTGCAGACGGTCACGAACGGCGGTGGCCAATCGCTCCAGCACAAGAATCAGGTCACCGCCAGTATCCTGGTGAACTCCGACTGCGGAACTGAACATCGTCAGCGTGCTGACACCCGTTCGGTCAGTCAGATCGCGCACAGCGGTTCCAAGGTCCATTCCCAGTTCCGTTCGTCGCACCACAAGCCGAAGTTCATCACCAAGCGGTGCTGGTGTGTCAGCGGCAACAGCGCGGAATGAATGATCCACGTTTCTTCCGGTACGTGCTGCACGAGCAAGAGCGTCTGCCATGCCGGGCAGCTGTTCCATGATCAGTTTTTGGCGTTTGGTCCGCTGAAACATGACAACGACGATCGGAATAGCCAGCCCGAAAAAGAAGGCAGCTGCGGTCAGCAGCATGTTTTCGGTAACGACGAATATGATTCCGCCAATCGCGACCCCAACCAGCAGGCACAGCATCAACCACACGGCAGGCGGCGTTTTGATACCCGATTGCAGCATCAATCGATCGAACCAGCCGTTTACAGCATCGCCGACGCCGTTGCTGTTGCCGGTGGAAAACCTCACATCTTCCTTCAGAATCCCATCGAATCCCGAAGAAGGAACGACCGGAAGTGCCTCTGCGCGTACAGCCATCAAATTTTCTCCTGGAGCGGACCGTTCCGCTGCCGGTACACCATTGTTCAAACTTTCCGGAAAAAGACCTGATGACTGCTCAGGTTAATCATCTGAATCGCTGCGAATTGACCCGCTCATTTCCAGTTCACGAGGCTCAAACAGAGGTTTGTATTGCGATACATCGAATCCGGTCAGAGCCAGGCGATGCAGGCTGACCGGTTCATAACCCGTGGCGAAAAATGCGCCGGTCGACTTACCATCGGAGTCGTGCCCAGTCGTTCGATAGACGAACAGGTCTTCCACCTGGTATTCACCGTCCTTAACGCCCGCCAGCTCCGAGATTCGGGTGATGCGACGTTCACCAGTGTGCAGACGAGTCATGTGAATCACAATATCGACCGCGTTTGCGATGTACTGCCGAACAATTCCCGACGGCAGCTCTGTCCCTGACAGAGCGACCATTAACTCCAGACGGTCCAGAGTTTCGCGAGGACTGTTGGCGTGAACCGTACTCATGGATCCATCGTGGCCTGTGTTCATCGCCTGCAGCATGTCGAGGACTTCGCCGCCACGGGACTCACCAACAAGGATCCGGTCGGGACGCATTCGCAGCGAGTTGCGAAGCAGGTCGCGCTGAGTCACGGCCCCCTTGCCTTCCATGTTCGGAAGGCGAGTCTCCAGCGGGATGACGTCTGTTTGCTGAAGTTGTAATTCTGCTGTTTCTTCAATCGTCACAACACGTTGACTGTCCGGAATGAAGCGACTGACGCAGTTCAGCAGCGTCGTCTTTCCGGCCCCCGTACCGCCGCTCACGATGATATTCATGCGGCCGCGAACGGCAAGAATCAGAAAATCGGCCATCGCCGGCGCGAGAGCATGGTGTTCAATCAGATCTTCCATCGTCAGACGCCGGTTTCCGAACCGACGAATAGAAACCGTGGGACCACACAGCGCTAACGGTGGAATCACCGCATTAAATCGAGATCCGTCGGGCAGTCGGGCGTCCACAATCGGGTTGGATTCGTCGATACGTCGACCAGCTCGTCCCACCAGTCGCTGAATGAAATGCATCAGATGGGCATCGTCCGCAAATTTGATGTCGGTAGTTTCCAGTTGCCCGCGGCGCTCCACCAGTACGCGATCCGGCCCGTTGACCAGAACGTCGGTGATCTCCGGATCGACCATCAGTGGCTCCAGCGGGCCGAACCCATAGATCTCGTCCATGATTTCATGGACCATGGTGTCTCGTTGTGAACCGCCGAGATTCACGTCTTCGCGAGAGCACAGGTACTCTGCCAGACTCTGAAGCTGACTTCGGAGTTCGTCCTCCGTCATCGTTTCCGCACGAGAAAAGTCGATCACGTCGACCATCTGACGATGCAGATTGTTCTTCAAACGCTGGAAATCGCGAGTCGAAGGCGGGGTGTTGTGGGAGGCGGCAACCATTGACATTCCTCAGGTGATCATCTTCAATTCAAGAGAACCGTCTGCGCAATCTCGCACTGGTTCTATCGAGACAAACGGGTAGGAATTGTTAGATTCGTACCCTATGGGCCTGCAGTCGGATTCAGGCACTTATTGCCGAAAGTCGGCACATCAACGCCTCTCCTTACAATCCGATCACTCGGCAAGGCAGATTTTCCAGACGTACCGGTTGTGCGGCGTGGTCCTGTTCGACGCAGAGATGACAGCCGTCGGTGTACTGAGAACGGCAGGCTGAAAAACAATTCGTATCTGCTGCCTGGAAATGACCTCCAGACGAATGACTCTGGCCGCCACCACTCGCAGAAGTTGATGGTCCATCGCAGTGGTATTCTGCGATTCTCCTCCGACTGCCGACTGCTCAGTCGATAGTTGGGCAGAATCGGATACGTCGTAAAGCGGGAATATCCGGACCTCGCCGATGAGAGGTCGGATTGCCTTCGCAATCTCACGCACGTCGTCCGAATTTACGGGGACCTGACCAGCGGCAGATGGAAAGGCGAGAACGCCTTCGCTGGCTGCGGACAGATGCTGTGTTCCAAGCCCCGTAACAAATTGAACCAATGTATTCCTGACTGACGTGTCCGTATTCCACGAAACCAACTGAGCGATTCCGGGGCCGCCAGTTGTATCCCCCGACTTAATCGTCAAAACCAGTTCGGGCAGACGGTCGCGTCCCGAAAATGCGGCCTTGCGCGACGCGTCCCAGGTGACTTTGTCCTGGCCACGATCGGTTTCAATCTCGGTCGACCAGCAGCCTGCCGTGTCAAAAGTTGGATCTTCCGGCAAAGCCAGTGGCACGATCGGCGTCGCACACCGGTGGCATGGGCGAAAGCCAACAATCTGATTCTTCAGAATTGCTTCGGAATATTCCGAAATATTCCCTCGTGTGATTCCGATCAGGCCGCTTAGAAAAAAACGGCCCGATGATTCATTCGGGGCGTGGTTGGCAACGTTAACACGCACGCGAGGTGAAAGAAATTCTGGGTCCACGACGCGACCGACGTGAGCCACAGCAATCGCTCCCATTTCGATCGTTATGTTCTGTGCCGTCAATCGTGGCACGCGGTGATCAGCCACATAGGCCCGTCCCATCTCAAGGGCTGCATTTTGAGCGTTCAAACCCAATGCATCGACTTCAAACTCTCGCTGATTTCTGCGCAGGATATCGTCCGTAAGTAACCGCCGCCCCGCCGCCAGCGCAGCCGCCTGAGCGCAGCGATATGAATCTGAGCGAAGACCGCTGAGATTGCCGGTGTTGACCACAAGGGACACGCAACAAATGCAGCTGACCATGACCAGCAGAGTCCAGACGGCAATTGAACCGCGCCGGCGTCGTGCTGTGTTCTGCTGATAAGTGGATCTTCGTTTCACTTTCGAAGACTCCTGACTTGAATTCGTCTATGAAAACAGGCCGACCCTTTCGGACACGGCCTGTCACGTTTTAAATGACTCATCCGTCGGCAACTGCGCCAACGCCGGTACTCTGATCAGTATGAGATTCCACTTGCTGAAGAGACCTGTTGAGTTTGCTGCTCAGCAGCGGGTGGATCGATTGAAGTTGAGTTCAGGCCAAATCCATTATTGCCCTGCAGTGGAGCGCCGCCCGCGTCTCGTCCACCGAAATCTCCGGTTCCACCATTAACCGCTCGGCCGTCTTCATCGTAGTACGCATTGCGGTGGCTGCCATTGCGATACTGCTCGGTCACAAAGGGCTTTTCATCCTTCTCTGTTTGTTCGATGCCCAATATCTCGCTCAACAGGACGCGGTCACTCTTCGAAGTCTGAATGCTCAGACCACCGTTGCCTGGCCCATCCGGATTGTAGCTGAGACTGATCTTCCCTTTTTCTTTGGCCAGAACCATCACCTTCTGTTGTTGCGGAGTCAATTCCAGGGTGATCTCGTTTTGCTCCGCATTGACCGAAGTATTATTTCCATTCACAGCAAAGACTTTCACACCGTCGAACAGCTGCAGTGTCATGGCGTCGCCAGCTGCAGTGGCACTACCGTCAGAGCCCTCGACCGTCATGAGAACATCAACGTAGTTGCCCCGCTTGACAAAGCCACTCACAAGGCCCGTTCTGTTGCCCACGTCAACGCTGACGAGTCGGTTACCAAGGGCCAGTTCGATCTCCGGCCCCTCACCGAACGGGTAAAAATCGGACAACTGAAGAGGCTTGGCGAATTCGATCTTGTTGCGAGCGATGCGGCCTATGACGCCCTCACTCGATAGAACGGTGTCCGGCGGCAGTTCGGAGAGTATGGCAGGCCCGTCTCCAATGAAGCTGGCGTCAATACGGGTGCCCGGTTCGATATCGGACAATGCCATCGGGACATTGCGGCGTTCGACTTCAGGCTGGACCACCGGCTCCACGGCGAAAAGGCGTTTGAACAGGAATCCGACAGCCAGAACGGCAATGATTAAGAACGCTGCGACGGCCAGCATCCAGGGAGTAAGCTTCACGTTCATGTCTCCTGCGACATTTGATATGCGCTGAGTAATCGCGAACATCACGCGCGGTGAAACGCGTGCAGAACAAGACGGCCATCCGTGTGCCAGGCGACTTCATTCTCGACCAGAGGCCGCAGAATGCACCGCCCTGTACTCAGGAACGGCTGAATCTACCGTTTGAATTGAGTGTTTGTGCCGGACACGTCACAGTCGTTACTGATCGACAAAAATAGTATCATGCTCACGAACCATCAAAGCGTCAGCAACAAGAATACGGCTACGTACAGAAAAGCCGGTCAGCCATAGCAGATCCGGGGTGGCATTCTTCATTGGCACCAGAATTCGCACGTTGATTCGCTCGCCGGGCTTCTGAGAGTCGGCAACTTCAATCATTGCGTCTCTGGACAGTTTTTTGCCCAGCATCAACTTCACTTCGTCACGAATGCCCGCCGGATCGGTGTCACTGAGGCATAGTCGCCGAGCTCCTGCGTGTGCCGCGTCTGAAATGCGAATTCGAGCGGTCGACAGAAGTGAAAATTCAATAATGGCAAACAGCAGCAACAGAAAAATTGGTAGAACCAGAACCAGTTCCATCGACAGAATCACGCCTGAACGAGAACGCTGGTGTTGTAGGCTGGTTCGATTCATTGCTGCTCCCGCGTTTGCCGGCGAATCCCATGCTGAGTGTTAATTTTGGCTGGCCTGCCGCATCACAGACGCGATGCGTCGGCGACACAACAAACCACGGTCGGTTGCACCGATGCCAGCCATAGACAAGGAAAACGATCTGTTCTGTCACGTTCGGCAGAATCCGCCGGCAGTGATGATAGATTCAGCAGATGGCGTTATTACCATTGGTTCTGAAACAACAGTAACACGCTCCATGTTGCCAGCGCGACCGGCATCGCGAATGCCATCACACGTCGGTCCGATCGCTGTGCGTTTGTCTCGTTAGCTGCCTTCCGGCTGCGCGGTGATTTCTTTCGCCTGTAACGATCCCGCGTTTTTCGCCAGCCCCGCTTGAAGACTCCTGCGACCAGCACTCCGAATGTCCCCAGCACGACGAAGATCAGGCTTGCAAAGACGACCTTGAACGCCAGGCCAGCACCCAGCCAGACGCTCAAACCACCCAGTAATTTCACGTCACCGCCACCTGCGCTGCCAACCATCCACAGCACAAACAGCAATCCGAAACCAACGCCAAAACCGCAGAGTCCGTCAAGAATGCCGTCCCACTGGTGGAAGACTCCCTGATAGACCCAACCAGCCAGCCACATCGGCACGGTCACCTTGTTGTAAATCTTCCGCAGGCGCAGATCTGTCCACGCCGTAACCAGCGTGTAGGCGGCAATGCAGACAATAAAAACAGTTTTATCCAGTGGCAAATCAAACATCGTTGGAAACGCCTATGCCGGTGATTGCGGGAAACAGGCTCCACCGCCCATCATCTTCTGATGCGACCTGAAACCGAACTTCATCAATTGTTGGCTGCAATTCCGCAATAACTGTTGCCTTTTCCCAGCAATCTCTATCACACCATGTTGTCTTCTGTAGTCAACTCGAAACAATCGTCAGAATAGGAACACGTGGTATGCCGGTGTGCATCCCATCTTGTCCAGCGATCCACTGTTGTCGTGGTCCGTGCCCGTTTTGCGCCCCCCCGGTGAAACCCGGAAGTTCACACAAGCGAAGACCATGAACGCGCCCTCAACATCCGATTCGCTGCTGACCGGGATTCTTTCAACCGCCATCGAAGCGGCACATCTCGGGGGCAAAGTCCTGCAGGACTGGATTGGACGTTTTTCGGTCAGCGAAAAAAGTCGGGCCAATCTCGTCACGGAAGCGGACCATGCATCACAGGAACTCATACATCAGACGATCGTCGCGCAGTTCGCTGATCACGCGTTCCTTGGCGAAGAAGGTCTGTGCCATGAATCGGACACTTCCGACTATCGCTGGGTGATCGATCCGCTGGACGGCACGTCGAACTACGTCCATGGGTTTCCTTACTACGCGGTGTCGATTGGTGTGGAAAAAGGCGGAGAACTTGTCGCAGGTGTGATTTTTGATCCCAATCGAAATGAGACCTTCGCAGCAACGCGTGGTGGCGGCGCAACTCTGAACGGTCAGCCCATTTCCACCAGCGGTGAAACTAACCTTTCTGCTGCCATGGCCATGGCCAGTCTGCCCATTGGTGGAGACGAACACGATCCCGCCATCAAGCGATTTCTCAGGTCACTCCCACATCTTCAAACGGTCCAGAGAAGCGGTTCGGCGGCATTAAACCTGGCGTGCGTGGCCTGCGGAAGAATCGACGCGTTCTGGTCCAGCAGTCTAAAGCCGTGGGATGTGGCTGCGGGCGTGCTAATCGTCCATGAGGCGGGAGGATCTGTCACGAATCTGTCAGGCGGCAGGATTGACATAATGGTTCCAGACATACTGGCCACAAGCAGCAGGAAAATCGGACAGGACCTCACAGGCATTCTGAATTGACGCACCGGCAGGATACGAAACACTTCACTCAGCTGTGATTCCGGCGTAGGATGACGTGGTGGACACTGAGTCATAATTCCGTCACGTGCCTGTTCGTTTGATGGTGGTAGCAGGCACTCGCGTTTCTTCGAAACAAACAAACATGTTCGCTCGGCCAGCCGATTTCATTGCTGCGGGCACTCCTGCGGCAATTCGCTGGATGGCTGTCGCGGTATTCCTGGCAACGTCAGTTGTCCCGGCGCAGGAACCTGCGACTACGGAATCAGCCGTCCGAACGACGGATCTTGACGCGCTGCAGCCCGGTTTTCATGTCATCGAGAAAACGGATGCCGGAAGAGTCTATGTGTTGCCTGGGTTTGAACTGCTGAAGCAGGAATTCCTGGCGCGGGCCAGACTGCAGGCCTTTCCTCCCGTCCATCGAATTGCGGACGTACAGATCTCCGGCGTCGTGGGTCCGGAGCTTGTGCAGCTGGAAGCGGACATCACCGTCGATATTCTTCGCAACGACGAGCGCGTGGCCGTACCGGTCGGCTTCAACGACCTGCAGCTTAAAGAACATTCTCACAGCGCTCCGTTGCCGGGCCTGTCTGCGATTCCAAATGAAACGAAGCTTCCGCTTAAAGAATGGATTTTTCAGGGGCTTGGCCGCCATCAGCTGACGCTCACGTTAATCGGTCCGGTGCGGACGGCCGCCAACGGCACTCGTCGTGTTCGGGTGTCGGCTCCGAAATCGGGCCAAAGCGGAATGAAATTGCGGTTTTCCGAAATCGTGGCCTCAGCGGAACTGTTGCCAGCCGGTCCGTTTGATCTGACAACGGACACTGCCGCCGGAACGTCGGAACTTGTCACATGGGGGCTTACTGAAGACACAGAAATCGCGTGGACTCCTGCGTCTGCGGTCACGAACCAGACCGCCACGGTCCAGGCAACATCACCCGCTCGGATGACGCTGGATCTGACAACAGAACCCGCTTCATTCCGCGGCACACAGGCGCTGACAGTGTCCGGTGGGTCCATCAGCGAAATGCAGGTTCATCTGCCCAACGGATTTGAGCCGGTCACGATGACCGCCACTGATGCGGACGGAAACACAATCAGCGAACCCACCGCGACAGTGGATGTGGCGGATGATGGGCTTGTGCAACTCAGCTTTGAGTCACCGGCAACAGGCGCGGTCACACTCAATTACGATCTCAATCTGAGCGACACGACTTATCCACAGAACATATCGGTTCAAATGCCGGATATTGCGAGCGTGTCCAACGAGTCAGCAGATGTGGATATCTTTGTTCCGGGAGGATTGGACATTGAACGCCCGCAGGAGATCGACGTTCGGCGAAGTCGAGTCGAGTCGACGCGGGAAGGCCGCACGCCCGCACTGGCGTATCGGTTGCTCTCCAGTACGTCGCGGGTCACATTAAGAATCAGTGAAAGCGAGGCGTTTTTTGCCGTTGCCCCCCATATCAACTTCGCCACCGAACAGGACAACGTGCTGCTGAAGGCTCGCTTTTCCGTCAATATGGGTCGAGGATCGCTGAATCAGCTGGAAATCGTCTGGCCCAATTACATTCAGGATGGCTGGCAGATTCTGGACGGTTCCACGTCGCTGATTTCTGAATCCGGACCGACGTTTGTGTCAGGATTTGCGTCCGGCGATGACGCGGACAGGTACACCCTTGTCTTTCAGGAACGACAATCGGGCCAGTTCGAAATCGAAGTACAGGCCTTTCGTGATCTGGCCGGCTTCAAGGACGGCGAAGGACTGCTGTTTCTTCCTGATATCGTTTCTTCGAGGCGGCATTCCACAATCGTTTCGCTGATCGAATCCGATGCGTATTCCATGTTTCTGAGCCCACTGAATGAACAGGCCGCATTCCCGGCGTTACCGTCCAACCGATGGCCCGAGGAACTGCAGCAGCAGTCGCGCCCCGTCGCAGCATGGTTGCTGGACACCCCCGAAGAGGCCGTGCGATTACGCATCACGCAACAGCAGCCCGAAGTTCGGATATCGCTGCTGACTTCGATTTCCGTCGCCAACGAGAGCCTGCTCATTCGGGAAGTCCTGTCCTATGACGTTCGCTTCCGGGATCTTTCGGATATCAAGCTGAGATTGCCGGACGTCGTGCCGACGGTACGTTTGAGCGGGGTCGAAGAACCACTGGCACCATCCCAAACCGAAGACGGAGTCGTTACCTATGGCCTGCCCAAAGCCATGCGAGGAAAGTTTGACCTGACCATCGACTACAACTGGCTGCCGACGGAATTCGGCAGCACCGGTGAACATCAGGTTGTAAATCTTCCGCTTGTCCTGCCCGCATCGTCAGGTGAATTGCTGGAACAAACGACCGTTGCGACGAAATTTCCACAAACGCTTGTGCTGACGGGGGCTGATCACTGGTCACCCGTCTATTCGGAACAGTTCGCAGCGGCGTGGCGTTCCGAATCGGTTCCGGACACATTACCGATTCTTCTTAAGCAGCCGCTCACAACACATTCAGAAAACACACCCCAGTTCATGGTAGTGACAACATTCTTTCAGGCACCTGACGCCCTGATCACAAATGTCACGGCTGTCTTTAATAAGCCATCTGACACGGTCTGGTTTGTCGTCGATAAGAACGTAACCCCACTTCAGGGCACAATGAATAACAAGCCGGCGCTCGTGAAGTGTCTGTTTCCCCTGGATGATGCAAAGCAATGGGTTCAGTTGCGAGCTCCCAATGATGCAGCGCTGGACTCTCCTGCAACAGTCACTTTAATGGTCCGGCACGTCGTCGACAAAGCGGACTTTTTTTCCCTGGGCGATGTGAATGTGCCATACATCGCCGGACACGCGGACTGCAATGCGGTCTGGATTCTGCGACAAACTGACGGTCACTCACTGGTCGGCCTCGACAGCACCATGACCGCTCTTCACAGCGATAATGTCTTCCGGATTTTTCCGGGGCCTGCTGCTGATTTCATCACAGCGACGTCGACAATTCTGTCACCATACGAGCAGTCCGTGCGTGACAAAGTTGCCGAATTGCTGACCGGCTCTATGGAACCAAACGACCGTCATGAAATCCTGGCCGGATCTGTCGGAGGAACAAAGCGATTGCTGACGGTCACCAGCAGCGCAGTGCTGCTGGCAGCCGCCCTGCTATGTGTATTGCTTTATTTTCTGTTGCTCAAACTGCGTGCTGTACCGTTAACGACTATCCTGACGTGTTTAGCGGTTGCTTTCGCCACCGTCGTTTCACTGACGCCTGTAGCGCTGCACGGCATTATGCTGAACCTCACGCCGATGTGCCTGATCGCTGTGATCGCCGCCGCACTCCAGCGATTCGTCAGCAGACGTCGTTTCCCCTTCGAAACCATCGCCGCCGCGGACGGCAGTACCATATTCACGATTGAAAAACCGTCGTTCGTCGAAGAACAGGGGTCAGTGTAGGCCAGTCATTCCACAATCCCGTCTTCAAAACTCAGTGTTACCTGACCCCGGCGCTCTGCCGAATCGTTGCCCTTGTATGTCGCGTTCTGTTTTTATCGGATCCCTGTTACTGCTGGCCCCGCTCGCCGGTGCCCAGCCAGCTGTCCCTGCGCCAACAGATGTTGCGATCCCGGCAAACGACGAATCGGTCAGAGTTATCGATCCTGCCGAGTTTGGTCAGTTACCGGATGCGAATCGGTTTGTGCCCGTGCCGCGGGAACAGCTTCCTGAACTGCTGCGACTCAGGCATGAACTTTCACTGCAGCCAGAGCCAGCGTCGCCCATCAGAAAGGCTGAACTGTCCGCAACTCTGGACGGAAAGAGCCTTCGCCAGGGGCGGATTCGGCTGCAACTTCACCTTCCATCATCTGCGTCACGCCAACGCACACCACTGAAGATCGCCGCGACGAATCTGCAGAATCTGGAACTTCGTTCCGCAGGACATCCGATCGTCGTCGCCAGCGACTACATGGGCGACCTGGTCGTCCTGAACAACACGGAAGACGTGCTGGAAGGGACCTGGACAGCACACGGAAGAATGATCGGTGAGGACCTGGTGTTTCAACTGGTGTTGCCCACGGCATCCGTCTGTCAGTTTACCCTGACGACCGATTCCGAGATTCATGTCACCAGTCCCGACGCTTTAGTGGTGCCGAAGACTGTTCAGCAGGGAAAGAACATCTGGGAACTTCATCCACGTTTCCCTGGTGCGTTGACGATCAAATGCTCCCGCGACAGGAGTTCTGATGATAAACAAACAGTCGCAATCGACGCTGTGGCCAGCATTCGACCCGGTGCCAATACTGCAGATGCAGAATGGGTGGTCACTCTCCCTTCCAGCCTGAATAACGCGATCGTGGTGCTTGATCTGGATACGTCATGCACGGTCACGCAGGTCGATCTCAGCACCGGGCGACCATTGTCGTTCGAGTCGCAACTCCGCTCAGACGGGACCGAAGTTAAAATTCAAGTGCCAACACTCGCGGCGAGTTCAGCGATCAGAATTCGGGGACGCTTCATTACGGGAATTGACAAAGATGTGCGACTGCCCATCCTGTCGCCGAAAGCCTGGATCATTGACTCCACCACAAACGATCTGGCACTAAGATCCTCTTCCGTGCGTATCAGCATTCCACCCGATGTTGATGTGCGAAGCCTGAGTCTTGACGGCCTTCGGGAAAGGGATGTCGCTTACCAGGCAGACGGAAGCCAGCGACTGGATCTCACTCAGTTTTCAGAGCATGCTTCTGCCAGTATCCACCTGTCGGTGTCGCGTGCTGTCGTGACTGACGCCGTGTTCATGAGCGCTGACTCGACAGCGAAGGAAGCTAACGCCTATGTCCATGTCAAGGTTGTCTCCGGGTTTCTGAGTGAAGTCACCTGGACGATGCCGGCTTCCTGGCGAGTCACCAGCGTCCACGAAGCCGATTCGGAACGGCCACTTCTGTTTCAAATGGCAGACGACAAGGCAGGTCCGGCGCAGTCCCGGGTCACGGCATATCTGAGAACTCCGCTCACCCCACTGCAGCCCGACAATCGTCAAACCCTGATCGTCAGTCTTCAATCAACAGGAAACGCGTTTTCCAGGCAATGGTCAGCACCACGTCTGCAGAATCCTGAATACAACAGAGGGCCTGAACTGCAATCGACAACAGCAGGAACTGTTGACCCTTCGGCAATCGAAGCCGGGGCCGAGTCGCTGACCGTTGACGACGTCGCCGAACTGCTGCCGTGGCTCCCGACCGACGTATTGGGATCCATCGTCAATGCCCGACACATGGACTCCACGGTCGATTCGTTGCCGCAATTGAGGTCGACCGTTGGCCCAACGTCAGCGACAATTGACTACACGGTCGCCATGGAACAGGATTCTGTTCGAGAGACACTTCGGGTCCGGCTGAGGTCAACCGACGCGTTGCCGAAGAGAATTCCGTTGCAGGTGACACCGGGCGTCGAACTGCAGATTTCCGACGAGTCCGTGACTCAACCGGCCCCAACACTGACGCGTCAGAATACCGGAGGGACGGACGAGTTTGTGCTTGAAATCCCGGTCGGCGTGGACACCGCCAATGCACTTGACATCCAGCTTGTCTCGTTGCGGCCGCTGGCTGCTGAGATGCCAGCGGCGCTGATTTCATTTCCAACTGCCGACCACATCGTGGGCTCGCTGCAACCGCCACATGTTGAATCCAATCTGGCGATATCCGTGACACAGGACGGCGCAACGGCCGACGTCAGCCAGCCGATTCCCTATCCCACGGATCCGTTCACCAACACAATAATGATTCGAAACCTTGCCCAGCGTCAGCCACGGCAGGAGGTCTCCGGGCTGGCCATTGCGTTGGTCAACCGGAAGGATGACCATTTTTCTGTTGAGATGGCACACCGTCTTCTGGTACGCAGTATTGGGAACCGCAGCGACCTTGTGATCCAACAGTCCATGCCGGGACTTTTTATTGTCTTCGTCGATGGTCAGCCGGCCTTCCCTGACCAGTCGCGTGACAGATACAGCATCGCACTGCCATCCGATCGTGAGCATGCCGTTGTTGACGTGTACATGGCGTGTGAGTTGCCCGGCGTGCAGCAGGGCCTGAACGTACTGCGGCTGCCGATGCTGGCTTTCCCCGATGCCGATTCCGATGGTGTCACCTGTTCAGTTCTGCCGCCCCGGCAGCACGTCCTGACACTCACGAACAGCGCGCCCAACGGTGATCCCACGTCCGCGGAATTCATCAGCCGAACTCTCACCAATCGTTACTCGCAGCAGACACAACCGGAACTGTCAAACAGATTTCGGCCAATGTTGAGCCGGTGTCAACTACGAATGGCAGTGACGGACTCTGTCACCGTTGTGGAAAGTGGACACAGTTCAAATTCGGTTGCGCTGCACATCGAGAAAACTGAATTCCGCCTCCCACAAACGATCACGCTGGCTGCTGTCGCATTCCTCATCTGGCTGGCGACAGGACGAATAACAAACGTACCGTTCCGGCTGATCGGAGCAGTCCTGTTGATGGCCCTTGCCGCGTTTCACGTCGGTAAATTCACTTCCGTCGTTGTCCTGAATGGCCTGTCGATCGGCACATTGTGTTTTGCAGCGGTATCAATCGGCGGCAAAATCAGGGCACGCCTGTTTCAACGCCCGCTAACGGCGCCGTCAGACTCTCAGTTGAGTGCATCTGCCGTCGCCGTGCTGCTATGTCTGGCTCTTGCTTCCAACACAGCCACCGCTGATGAGGCCCGCGAACAGATTCTGATCCCCACTCAGAACGATGAAGCATTCCCATACGTCTACGTCGACCGCGAGCTTCTGTCCCGACTCAATTCGGTGAAATCGCAGCTTAGCACAATGGCTTACGTCATTCAGACTGCTGTGACAATCGACGTTGAAGCAATTGATTCCGTCACGGCAACTGTTCAATGTCTCGTGGCCTCGTCGCCGCACAGCTCTTCTCGGCTGAACATTCCGTTTGATGGTGTAACGCTGGTGGACTGTTCGCTGGACGGGATCAGAGTCTTCCCATCAGTTGAACGGCCGGACAACGGACAGGTTGACATTCCGCAGCGGTCGCTGCTTCCACCGGCTCCACTAGAATCGCGTTCGACTAGTCCGTCGACGCAGGGACGAAATACTCTGGCAGGATGGGACCTGAGAACTATTCGCTACTCCGTCCGGTGTACACCCGAGTTGTCAACCGCAACGGAATTCCGTATCAGCATCCCTCACAGCCGCTCCCCGGTGACACGGGCCAGCCTCTCAGATCCACTTCGAATTGTCTCTGAGACCACACATGATGATCCATCAGGCTCTGCCATACCAAAGATGGAAGACCATTTATTCACCTTTCCGGCCGTATATAACAGTGAACGCACGGTCGTCAATGTTGTACTTCGGTCGTCTGCGGAAACACCGGTCAATGCCAGCCAGTCCACCAGTGTTATCTGCACCGCCGAGATTTCACCAAAACAACTGCGACTTAACTGTGACTATTCGGTCGTTGGAAAAGGAGGCCGGCCCACCACCGTCGATCTGGGAATCGCGCCTGGCCACCAGGTAACGCGTGTCGAGTCGCTGGCAGGAGACGAACTGCCATGGTCCATTAACGGCAATAAGCTAACTGTGGTCGTCGCAGCCAGTGATGAAGGACTTCAGCGCTTTGTCGTACAACAGGTTCAGGAAACAACAATCAGTCTGCACCATTCGATACCAATCGGCGCCATAACCGTTGTCAATGATCGCCCGGCCGACGAAATCATCATTGCCGCCGGCACGCCGGACGAGTTTCTCATTTCATCAATTCTCTCGCCGGATACGGAACTGCACGACCCCGAGCAGACCAGACGACAACAGATTGCCGAACGTTCGCGGAATTCACAGTGGATCGTTGCCGTCCCCGGAACGACCACTCGGGTGGACATCGAAATCGCAGCACGCATGACAGCCAGAGAGGCACACCTGGCCCAGGAAGTTGTGGTGACTGACGATCGTCTCAACTGGAAGGCACAATGCCGAATTCAGGTTCTTGACAATCCCACGTTTCGCCAGACATTTATCGTGTCTCCCGATGTCCGTATCAAAGATGTCTCAGCATCTGTCGGCGGCACGGCGAGACTGCAGTCGTGGACCAGAAACAATGACTCCGTCATCGTGGCGTTCCGCGAGGCAACTCGCGGACTGGTCGTCGTGGACTTCACGGGAGATATACTGCGCGAACCCGGGCAGCCGACAACACTGCCGGTGTTCGCCCTGCCGGACTCCCGCGATACTCTGACGTCAACTCTTATAATGTCCTCCATCGCAACGTCGGAAACTTTCATCAATGACCTGCAAAGCGCCGTGCCGCTCACCAGGATTGATATTGCCAGGTATGTGCTTTCCGAAATTCCAATGCAGACGGACCTGACGGACGATTCCCGCCCCCCCATCATTCGCCCCAGCGAAGACAGGATTCTGCACGCCGAAATCGTTGCAGTACTCCACAACGTGGGCGGAAAAACCAAAGTTACCGAGTATGTTTCTCTGACACCTCAACACTCCGGATTTGATATTCACTGTCGACCACCTGTTGGCATGGAAATTCACAGCCTGACCGTCGCCGTCGACGGGCAGCCGACACCGTTGACGTATGACGCCGACAAGGTCGTCATCGCGCGAGAGACAACTGCCGCGCGCACAGTGCTGATTGTTTCTGACGTACTCGCACCGGCACGCGATGGGCTGGTCACTGCCCCCCTGCCTGTTTTCGAGGCGGACCTGAAGATAACGTCATGCGAAGTCTTCGATGCACGCGGTCTGCCGCGTGCCGACAATGGCTCTGTCAATGTTCCGACGTGGGTCATTGAAGCTGCTGATGTGCAGGGGCTTCTGTCGTTGCCGACGAATCTTCCCAATCCCAGATGTGACGCAGCCATTCCGGAGAACCTGATCAGGGTTTACCTTTCCGAACAGCAGGGAACGACACGTCCGGTGAGTCCCGCAAGCGGCGTCGCGTATGTCCACGCGTTACACGACGTACAGTTGAATGAGGTAACCACTATCGGCCGGTCAGAATTCCTGGTCTTTGCCACACGTCGAAATACAATTATTGAACTGAACGTACCCGCTAAAACTCGAGTCCTTGATGTGCAGCACAATGGGATCCCGGTTCCATTTTCTGTAACAGACAAAACCATCCAACTGCATGGTACGGCGCAGGTTGGACACTTCGAAGTCCAGTGGCGTTGCCAATCCGAAGCGGCAATGTTTCAACACGAATTCCTGCTACCGTCTGTCGCTGCTCCGCAACAGCGCAATCTGGTCAGACTGGCCGCAGCTGAAGAAACACTTTGGTGGTCAACACACAACGAAACAGAAGTCCGACAACAGTGGTACGCTGACAGTCAGGCGTCGGTGGCACAGGGATTCCTGCTTATCGAACAAACGACAGCGGTCACCGACAGCACGGTCCCGGTGAATCTGCCGCCGTTCATTTCAGAGTCCGAATGGCAACAGCTGGCAGTTGCCGACAGGGACGCAGCGGAATCGCTGTTGCACACCGGCTTCCAACATTCGCCCGCAGCGGACTACCGATATCTCTCAACGCGCGTCAGACCGGAAGTTGCATTCACGCTGGTAACCACCCCCGGGACAATAACTCTGATGGCTGGACTATGCGCAATTGTGATGATTGCCGTATCACCTCGTCGGCGCAGGCAGAATATCAAAACAGACCAGCAGCGGCCCAAAAAGGAATCATCGGTCGCTGTGTGAATTGACTTCTCCCGAATCAACCATGCGATCGACGACGTGATTCGCAAGGCATGCACCGCGACGCATAATCCACTGATTCCGCGACATTCGTGCTCAATCATGGCCCATGTGTTGCACAGCTCATCGGACCGGTTAGGATCGGAACGGACTCCTGTGCAACTCGGGCAGGAACAGCGGGAGAAAACACACCCCTCAGTGCTTTCGTATGCATCTTCGCTCCGCACGCAAACGACGACCAACCACAACTCTTTTGGAACGCTAATCATGAGCATTGAAGCTCGTATCAAGGAACTTGGACTCACACTTCCCACGGCGCCCGCCGCAGCTGGTACGTATAGCCCGGTGGTGATCATTGACAATTTGGCGTATGTGTCCGGACAGGGGCCCATGGGACAGGACGGCACGCTTTTGCGAGGTCGTGTGGGGGATGATGTGACCGAAGAGGAAGGCATTTTTGCGGCCCGAACTGTCGGCCTGACAATGTTGGCGACGATTAAGGCTCAGCTGGGCAGCCTTGACCGAGTCAAGCGGATCGTCAAAGTTCTGGGTATGGTCAACAGCACAGCCGATTTTCAGAATCATCCCAAAGTGATCAACGGCTTCAGCGATCTGATGGTCGAAATCTGGGGCGAAGAAGGCCGTGCCGCCCGCAGCGCCGTCGGCATGGGCTCTTTGCCGGGAAATATCACTGTGGAAATCGAAGCGATTCTGGAACTCACGGAATAGTGCGTGTCGCGGGGCCGGAGAACAATTTCGCAGCTGAACGATGGCAAACATCGCGACACTCCGGAGAAGCTCGGTCTGGAACAGCCCAGCCCGCGCCAAGGGCGATTCCGCTCCGGCGGAACACCAGCTCGCCGGGGCTCCATGTGTACTCACGCCGGGGTCCTACTCGCCCTATTTCTCATCACGGATCCTGATGTCGAATCGTCCGTCTGAATCGGCAGCGGCGCGGAACATGCCGGGGCTGGTGTAGACCCACTCAATATTGCCGTGCAGATCGACAGCGATCACGCCGCCATCACCTTTATTCAGACGTTCGTGAAGCACATATTCTGCTGACTGTTTCAACGTCCAGCTGCGATGTCGCATCAATTGTGAAATCTGGGCCGCCACGGTGTGCCGAATGAACTGTTCCCCCGTACCCGTTGCGGAAACAGCGCAGGTTTCGTTGTCCGCGTACGTGCCGGCTCCCAGAATCGGACTGTCGCCCACCCGACCAAATTTCTTATTGGTCAGTCCGCCGGTCGATGTCCCGGCCGCCAGGTTGCCGTGCGCATCAAGGACGACGCAGCCAACGGTTCCGTATTGCCACGGCCGTGCGGTGCTGATGCGAGTGACCGGCTTATTCGCTTCGCGTTCACGAACACGATTCCAGCTCTCGCGCCGCCGTTCTGTTGAGAAGTACGCGTTCTTAACGCGGTCCACCTTCTGCTCCGTGGCAAACTGTTCGGCACCAGGTCCCGCCAGCAGAACGTGGCGAGTTTTGTCCATCACTCGGCGAGCCAGACCGATGGGATTCTTGACCGTTATGACGCCCGCCACCGCTCCGCCGTCCAGAGTACGTCCGTCCATAATCGACGAATCCAACTCGTGCCCTCCAGTACTGTTGAAGACGGCTCCTTTTCCTGCGTTGAACAGCGGGTTGTCTTCCAGAATTCGGATCGTGGCTTCAACAGCGTCCAGGCTCGTGCCGCCGGCCTCTACGATCGACTTGCCCTTTTCCAAAGCAGCACGAAGCCCATTCCGCCAGGCCTGAACAGTTTCGACAGAAGCATCCTGCGCTACAGTCCCGGCACCACCATGTACAACAATGGCCCACTTCTTGCGCTGCGGTGTGGCGGTGTCGTCAGGCAGATCGAACTCGTCGCCGTTTCCATGACTTCGAATTGCCAGCGGACGTCCGGACTCCGGTACAGTGACCACCGTCACATACGATGCTCCAATAACTCTCGCACGATTGTCGGTTACGATCAAAGCTGTTGACTCGTCGATGCCAATTCCCATTCGACGGGGATGCTGACTGACCGCTTCGATCAGGCGATTAATACGGCTTCGTTGCAGAAAGTGCTGATCGATGATCGTGTTCGGAAGCAGATCGAATCCACGAGTGATCTTTGGCACGGGGTTGCCACCTGCGATCATTACACCGGATTGAATCGCCGCGCCGGCAGACGACCCGCCGATTACGCCTCCACGTTTCAGCAGTGCCTGCAGCTCGGACTGAACTTTCGTGCCGACATAGGCTGCGGCAAGTCGTGACTGCTGACCGCCTCCAATCCACACGGCAGTCGCATCGCGCAGAGGTGCAACGAAAGCGTATTCATCTGCCTTGTCCGAATCACGTGTATGCAGCAGGATCGTGTTACCAATTCCGCGTTCGCGCCACAGTTCCGCAATGGCGTCGGCGTCCGGGATGCTGCCGTCCGAAGATGCCGTGGGGATAACAACAAGTCGGGCCTCCGGACCACCGGCAAGTTCAGCAAACCGACCGACAATTTCATCCGTCAGCCGGCCGCCACCGACCACGACCAACGCTCCCTGCCGTGACTCGGCAGCCAGTGATACGTCAGCGACCACCAGAGCCACAATCAGTCCGAACAACACCTTCGAGACACACGTTGACCGACGATTGAACATGCCTGACTTTCTGTTGCCGAGATCGTCCTGAAAGAACAATGGAACAGCATACCAATAATCACTTTAAAACGTGATGCCTCTGGTTTTTCCCACGTCAATCAGCTGAGACTCAACCGACGTTGATCTGCGATCCCAATCCTCAACACCGTCCGGCCACGCAGTCAAGTTTGGCAACGGTCAGAATCAGCTTTGCTTTTCTGAGCCGTTTCTCGCATGATCTGAGACACTGCCTCGTCTAAAACCACCATTTTGAGTCTGTAACACATGCCAACGTACGTTTACGAAGTCATCCGCCCGGACGGTGAACCGGGCGTGCAGTTTGAGGTCGATCAGCCGATAAAGGATCCTCCTCTCAAGAAACATCCGGAAACCGGTGAACCAGTGCAGCGAGTGATTCAGCCGGTGTTCATGGGAGGCACCTGGACGGAATCGTCGATGAACCGTCGGATGAAGGACGACAAGAAACTCGACCGACTCGGCCTGACGAAATACGTCAAAGCCGGCGACGGTATGTACGAGAAACGCTCGGGCAAGGGACCGGACCTGATTTCGCGGGACCAGGCGGTCAAAGGCAGCGACTTTAAGCACCTCGATTGAAGCACTCGCCGGGCGCGACAGGTTTCGCGTTCGGCGCACGTCTCCGCGCGCTGGGCGCAGGTCTCCTGATCTCGTCCACCCGCCGACCGCAGGTCTCCCGTATCATCACGACGCAACTCCGGGGGACCGAATGCGGGGTCAGGAGACCCGCGCATTGCAGCGCCGCGCATAGCAATGTCACATACAGACGCGACCGCATTCAGAACGAGCGTTCCCAGTCGGCAAAGGTTTTCACAAGGTCGTGGACTGTCGACGAATGTTGCGTTGACAGATTCAGAGTTTCCGCCCGATCATTCGCCAGGTTGAACAACTGCCACGGCTGATCAGGATCAGCCCGAACAATCTTCCAATCGCCCCGGCGAACTGCGGCGTGCTTGCGGAATTTGAAGTAAAACGAATCGTGCGGCGACTTCGCTCCCTCGGTTAGCAGTGGTAGTGGATTCTTTCCGTCGAAGACGACACCGTCCGGCAGGTCGGCTTCCGCCAGTTCAGCGCAGGCAACCATCAAATCAGGTGACCAGAACGGTTCCGAGATCTCAATCCCGGCCTTGATTCGCCCTGGCCAGCGAGCCAACGCGGCAACTCGCAGCCCGCCTTCCCAGCACGTCACACCGCCGGATCGCAGCGGGTCATTCGATCCGATGTCGATGCCGTCGCGGCCCAACAGGAATGCACCATTGTCAGAGTAGAAGAAAACGAACGTATTGTCGCTGACATCGGCATCAGACAACACGTCCAGAACCCGCCCAATAGCAGTGTCCAGCGCCGTCACGACGGCGCAATAGCGCTTGTAGGGGTCCGTTTCGTCCGGCGACAGGTCGTATTTCCCGAACGCTATGTCCGGCGCCTGCCAGCGATTTGGCTGACCGGGCTTCTTATTCCGTGCGCTTGGAAAGTGAGGTGCGTTGAACGGCAGATAGCAGAACCATGGCCGTTTTTCGGCGGAATGTCGTGCGATGAAATCAATGGCGGAATCAGCAAACAGATCGGTTGAGTACGCCCCATCGGCGTGCAACTCGTCAACGCCATTGAACAGGTCGTGCTTGCCGCTGTAGATGTGGTGATAGTAGTCGATGTTGCCTGATGCATGTCCGATGAATTCGTCGAACCCGCGTTCCGTTGGGCGCGAGCCTTCCGCAAATCCGATGTTCCACTTGCCAAAACATCCGGTGACATACGGGACGGACGCCGTTTTCAACACCTGAGGAATGAGCGTCTCTTTCGGCTTGAGTCCGACTCCGTAGTTTCCCGTCAGTCCTGGCAATTGGTTAACGAGTCCGTGACGCTGAGGAATCCGCCCCGTCAGCAGGCAGGCACGCGACACGGTACAGGTGGGTGACGCCGTATAGAAGCTTGTCAGCTTCGCGCTTTCTGCGGCAAGACGATCAAGTCTGGGCGCGAGAATCGGTGACTTGGGGTTGAAGCACGGCAGGTCTCCGTAGCCAAGATTGTCTGCGGTGATGATTAGAATGTTGGGCGGTGGATCGGCGAACGCGGACTGACACGCAGCGAGGCAAACCAAAAACAGCAACCATATCGTTTTAGAGCATTTCAATTCGCTGGGTCCTTTACTGAGGATTCGTAACAATAAGGCCAATGCCCCGATGGTTCCCGTGCTTCATCAAGTCTCAATTTGGGGGCGGCCGAAGTCGCCAGACTTTGGACGACACAGAGAAAAAACCTCCAAACTCTGGCGAGTTCGGCTACGGAACAGCCTCAATTCTTAGACTTGACCACGCACTAAGCATACAGTTCGCGAATCACCTCGCCTCGTTCGACCAGATGCATCGGACGTCCTGTGCGGTCCTTCAATGTCGTTCGCCGTCCATCAATGCCGAGGTGATGATAGACCGTCGCCGCAACGTCTTCCGGGTGGACGGGGCGGTCCTTCACATATGCTCCGTGTTTGTCTGATTCGCCCACGACGATTCCACCTGTCGTTTCGCCGCCTGCCATCATGACGCTGAACGAATGGCCCCAGTGATCGCGACCGCCGGCGGAATTCATCTTCGGAGTTCGGCCAAATTCTCCCATCGCGACAACAAGCGTCTTTCGGAACAGGCCCCGATCAATCAGGTCCCGAATCAGTCCGGCGATCGCCTTGTCCGTGGGAGGAATCAATTGCTTCGCCCCCTTTTCGGTCGGCAGGCGATTGGCGGTACCGTGGTGATCCCACGGCTGAGTGTTAACGGTGACGAATGTCACTCCGCGTTCCACCAACCGGCGTGCCAGTAAAGCACTCTGCCCAAACGTGTGGCGACCATAGTTATCGCGAGTTGCGTCCGATTCGGCAGAGATATCAAACGCCTCGCGGACTTCCCTGCTGGTCAATAACACAAACGCGGACCGTTGGTGGTCACTCATGTCGATCATTTGCTGGTCCGTCCTTCGACGAACGTCGTCAACGGCGTTCAGTAAAAGTCGTCGATCGTTCAGGCGGTCAAACGTCATCCCCTTCTGCAACATCAGATTATTAACGCGGAAATCTTTTTCGTTCGGGTCGGAGTTCACGACGAAAGGATTGTGAACTCCGCCCAGGTAAGTGGCGTAATGAAACAGATTATCCGTGCCACCTCGAAGGTGAGGTGCTCCGACATATGGGGGCATGCCCGCCGAATTGGAACCGCGCAATGCTGAGACCACCGACCCCAGACTCGGCCGACGTTGAATCTTATTGTCGGACGCATTGAAGTCGGGTCCTTCGAAGCCCGTCAGCATCCAGTGGTTGCCTTTGGTGTGATCGCCGGTTCCGTGACTTACGGTACGGATCACCGACAGGTATTCAGCAATTTTTGCCTGTTCCGGCAACATCTCACTGAACTGCACGCCAGCAGCAGTCGTGGAAATCGCACCGAATGGGCCGCGATATTCAGAGACTGCGTGCGGCTTCGGATCCCATGTTTCGTGGTGGCCCGGCCCGCCACTCATCCAGATCAGAATGACACTGGTATCCGACCGCTGCGGACCGATCGTCGGGCTGTCGTCTGCAGCCACTGATTTCAATTTAAGAAAGTCGGCCAACGTCAGGCCACCAAGCCCCAGCACACCTGCCTGCACAAAGCTGCGTCGGACCAGTCCTTCACAGTCTCTTGACGCGGAACCCGTGACTTTGAACATGGAATGCCCTTGTGAATGAATCAGCTGAACATCGCAATTCTCGCTGGCAGTTCAGGAGAAGGCAACTGCGTTTGCACATTCTGCGGCGATCTTTTCTGCTGAACTGCCAGGCGTCCGGTCGTCTTTTCAGGGGCATTTTCAATGCGTGCCGGCCCTTTTTGTACGAGATCAATTTCATTAATACACTGCCAGTCGTCCAGCGTCGCCAAATCCTTGAGTTCGTCACAGATTACAATGTTCGCCATATCGCTGGCCTCGTGACTGAAGAATGGGCCGATGCCCGAAGAGGCACGGATCCAGCCGCCGAATTCGCGGCATCTGAGGCCACTCGCGAAACCATGGACGGATCCGACAGGTGAGCCGGTTTTCTTCAGACCTGGTCGTCACGAGTGTCGAAGGTAGCTATTGACGGTCGGATGTTCCCGGTTTTGGCATGCCGTCCACACTCAACCGAAAAACTTGAAATTCTCCTGCTTTTCTGAAGAATCACTGTATAGCTGTGGGTTCTTTTTCGATCGTCACGTTGTAAGAATGCCGACGCGCTCGGCCCAACATCGCGTTACATATTTCCCCAAAACCTGCAGACCCTCCACCGGAGCCCTCCGAATGTCCGTCGCCGACACTCCCGCCTCATCCGAAGGCCGTCGCAAAGAGGCCCTCGATACCGTTGTCATCCGATTCTGCGGTGACAGTGGCGACGGCATGCAGCTGGCGGGAACTCAGTTCACGAACGTGTCTGCCGTCTTCGGCAACGACGTCAGTACGCTGCCCGACTTCCCCGCAGAGATTCGCGCCCCTATCGGCACGGTGGCCGGAGTCAGCGGTTTTCAGATCTGCTTCTCAAGCAAAGACATTTTCACGCCGGGCGACGAGGTCGACACGCTGGTCGCGATGAACCCGGCTGCTCTGAAGTCCAACGTAGCCGATCTCAAACGTGGCGGCACATTGATCGTCAATGAAGACGCCTTTGAAGCTTCAAACCTTAAAAAAGCGGGCTACGATCACAATCCTCTGGAGGGTGACGAAGCACTGGCAGCTTACCGAGTTCACAAGGTTCCGATGACGCGACTGACGCGGGATTCGGTGGAAGGCCTTGGACTGTCGCAGAGCGAAGCGGATCGGTCCAAAAACTTCTTTGCGCTGGGCCTGGTCTACTGGCTGTACGATCGCGATTCCAAGCCAACCGTAGACTGGGTGCAGACGAAGTTTGCCAAGAAGCCGGAAATCGCGGAGGCCAACATACGAGCACTCAAGGGTGGCTCCAACTTTGGATTCTCAACCGAAGCATTCACCGTTCATTACGAGGTGCCCCCGGCAAAACTGGCCCCCGGCAAGTATCGCAAGATCACGGGCAACGAAGCTGTGGCGATGGGGCTGGCAACCGCCGCTCGGCTATCCAATGCGGACGTCGTTTTCTCTGGTTATCCCATCACGCCTGCCAGTGACATTCTGCATGAACTGTCAAAGTTCAAGCACTTCGGTGTCACAACATTTCAGGCCGAAGATGAAATCGCCGCGATGGCCGCCACGTGTGGAGCAGCCTTTGGAGGCGCGATGGCGGTTACCGCCAGCAGCGGCCCCGGCATCTGCCTGAAGGGCGAAGCCATGGGGCTGGGTATGATCACCGAACTGCCAATGGTGATCATCGACGTGCAGCGTGGCGGTCCCAGCACAGGGCTGCCGACCAAGACGGAACAGTCCGATTTGCTGCTGGCCCTGTTCGGTCGCAACGGAGAGTCTCCCTTGCCGGTCATCGCCCCGCAAACGCCAGGTGATTGTTTCTGGGCGATTCAGGAAGCCATGCGAATTGCCGTTGAGTTCATGACTCCTGTATTGCTGCTGTCCGATGGTTACATTGCAAATGGTGCAGAGCCCTGGATGGTGCCCAACGTCAGCGACATCGAACCGATTACCGTTGATTTCCTGACCGAGCCGAACGTCGACGACGAGTTCCACCCCTATCTTCGCGATGAGCGACTGGTTCGCCCATGGGCCAGAGCCGGAACGCCCGGACTCGAACATCGCGTTGGCGGGCTTGAGAAAAAAGACGGCACCGGCAACGTGGAATACAGTCCGGAAAATCATCAGCACATGTCTGACATACGTGCTCGAAAAATTGCCAATGTCGCGGATTTCATCCCTGAACAGGAAGTCGATGGCCCTGTATCCGGCGATCTGCTGGTACTCAGTTGGGGCGGAACGTTTGGTTCCTGTCGCACAGCGGTCCGGCAGGCTCAGGAGGACGGAAAATCTGTTACTCACGCACACCTGAGATATCTGAATCCGTTCCCGCGTAACCTGGAATCGATCATTCGAAGCTACAAGAAAGTACTGATTCCCGAACTGAATCTGGGACAGCTGTCGCTGATTATCCGCAGCACGTATCTTGTTGACGCAATCTCGTTTAACAAGATTCAGGGCAAACCCTTCAAGGTGGTGGAAGTCCTCAACAAGATTAATGACGTTTTGAACAGCTAGACAGTTCGCAACACGCGAAGGCCGCTGGCTGTTCATTGACAGAATTCAGACGTCTCCCGAACACATCAAATCGAATCCATCAGGATCAATTCCAATGTCAACTCTCCTGCCTCAGCTCACCGCTAAGGACTTTGCCAGCGATCAGGAGATTCGCTGGTGCCCGCGATGTGGCGACTATTCTATTCTGGCTCAGATGAAGAAAGTCCTGCCGGAACTAGGGATTCCGCGCGAACAGTTCTGCTTTGTTTCCGGTATTGGCTGTTCAAGCCGCTTTCCGTACTACATGGACACCTATGGATTTCACAGCATTCACGGTCGAGCCCCTGCTGTGGCGACGGGAGTCAAACTGGCAAATCCTGAACTGCAGGTCTGGGTCATCACCGGCGATGGTGATTCACTGTCGATTGGCGGCAATCATCTGATGCACGCCATTCGCCGAAATCTGGACATCAACATTATTCTGTTCAATAACCAGATCTACGGACTGACCAAGGGGCAGTATTCACCCACCAGTCCGCTCGGTTCGAAAACGAAAAGCACGCCGTACGGTTCCGTTGACAATCCACTGAACCCGCTTTCTGTCGCGATCGGCTGCGAAGCCACGTTTGTCGCCCGGTCTGTCGACGTGGACACCAGACACCTCGCCGCCACGCTCCGTCGAGCCGCCCACCACAAGGGCACGTCATTCGTCGAAGTCTACCAGGACTGCAACGTTTTCAACTCCGGAGCGTTCTACTACGCATCGAAGAAGGGCGAGAAGGAAGACAACATCATCTATCTGGAGCATGGCAAGCCACTGATCTTCGGCAAGAAACGAGACAAGGGCGTGCGGCTGAATGCTCACGGTCGCCCCGAAGTCGTGGAACTCAGCGGCATCTCAGAAGACGACCTGCTGTTCCATGACGAAGAAGCAGAAGATCCGAGTCTGGCGTTTCTGTTGGCACAGATGCGACATCCAGAGTTCCCGGAACCGCTGGGCGTGCTGAGAAATGTATCCAGAACTGTCTACGACGAAGCTGTCCGCGACCAGGTCGCTCATGCCAGAGAGACGCTGGGCGAGGGCGACCTCGAAAAACTATTCAACAGCGGTGACACGTGGGTTGTTGAACCATAGGTTTTAGCCTCCCGAGGTCCGACAACGGACCGACGACAACGAATCAAATCACCCCGACTGCCCGGCAGCCGGGGTGTTTTCGTGTCGTGAACGGAACAACTGACCTGTCCAGGCCATCCGCGATTCAGCCTGGCCTGCTGCAGCTGCCACATCGCAACCTGCTGTGCGCGGGTCTCCTGACCCCGCACATGGCCGACCGAAGGTCTCCCGGCCTTGCGGATTGAGCCATCCATGGGCATTAACGGCCGCCTTCCCAGCGCCCACGCAGCTGATACACTGTTGTTCCCGTATTTCCCACGAACGGAGCCCCCCATGTCTCGCCTGGTCCTGACTCTCATTCTTGTTGTCGGCCTCACCCAGCCGGCCTTCCCCGAGACCGACAGCCAGCAGACACGCTCGCTGTCAGCCGGATTAACCCCGTTCCTCAACGCCCTTTCCGGGTCCGTTCCCCGGTTTCAACTCTCCGGAAAAATCCAGGTTGCGATCGACGGCAGACCTCAATCGATCGAAATCCGTGTCACGCGTTTCAACGACAAAGCCTTTGACCTCGCACTGACACACGCGGACTACGCTGTCGAAATCCGTCGTCGCGCCGATTCGACGGCCATGATTCTGCCACTGCACCAGATCGCGTTTGTCGGCAAAGGTAAAGTTCCCGGCGACGACTCGTTGCAGCCGAAGGGCATCGTGTCTCGTCTGGTGAGTCCTCAGTCTATGGCAGCGCCGCTCGGTATGCTGCTGGGCCCACAGGCCATCGGTCCGCTGGTGGCTTTGGGAAATTCCACGCTGAAGGTTGAACAGGACAGTGAATCCGGTGAATGGAATCTGACCGACGACAGCCCGCTCCGTTTTCCGGAACCAGGATCTCTGTCCGTCAACGTCGATCAAACACTCGTCGAATTGACCGTCACTGAAAACGTGCCCGCCGCATCAACGGTGCTGCCGGATTACAGGACGGTTGAGATTCCGCGAGCCGAACTGGAAGAAACACTGCTGCGTGGCGTCCGGCGAGCCACCGAGATTCTGTTTCCTTCGCCGGCCCTCAAAAATCCGCCACAGCACGCACGCAAGGTCGCTCACGGAGAACTTCGCTGGATCGGTGGGCATCGCGTCGCATTGCTGGATGGCACGCCGGAACAGATCGGAACTGCTCACGGTCAGCTGTTGAAAGCCGAAGCCACGCGCTGCATCGAATCGGTGCTGTACACCTTCGGTACGGCTCACGCAATTCGGACGGGACACTGGTTCCGCCATGATCTGAAAAATGCCTACGCTCGCCTGGCACCCCACATCCCCGACCGACACAAGCGAGAGACATCTGCTCTGGCATCGTCGCTCGGTATGTCCGGCAGTACGCTGCAGGTCCTGAACGTGTTCCCGGAGATGTTTCACTGTTCCGGCTTTGCGGTGTTCAACAGTGCCACCAAAGATGGCAAGCTGTACCACGGTCGAGTCCTTGATTACATGACAACGATCGGCCTGCAGGATGCCGCAACAACGTTCATCGTGAAACCGGACGGTTACATTCCTTTCGCCAACGTCGGCTATGCCTCCTTCATTGGCAGCGTCAGCGGAATGAATACGAAGGCCATTTCTCTGGGAGAAATGGGAGGCAAAGGCGAAGGCAACTGGGACGGCGTCCCCATGGCAACGCTGATGCGGCGCGCCCTGGAAGAATGCACGACGCTGGACGAAGTGATGCGACTGTGGTCCGAAAGCCCTCGTACGTGCGAGTACTACTACGTTTTCGCGGACGGCAAAACCAACACCGCTGTGGGAGTGGCCGCCCTTCCGGAATCAATCGAATTCATTCGTCCAGGGCAATCACACGAACGACTGGGTGAGGGCATTCCGGATGCCATTGTCCTGTCCGCCGGCAGCCGCCTGGAAACTCTGCGCCGTCGAGTTACCGAAAAGCACGGGCAGATCGATACTGAAATCGGCAAGTGGCTGATGAGTCGTCCTGTAGCGATGCAGTCCAATCTGCACAATGTTCTCTTCATTCCGGCGGACGGCGTACTACACGTCGCCAACGCCAGTCACACGCGTCCTGCGGCCGAACAACCGTACATCGAACTGAATCTGTCAGAACTGCTCCGCTCAATGACGCCGCCTCAGCTGCAGACAAAACTGCGGTAGAGTTCATCAGGCAGGCAATCTCCGTCAGGCGGCTTTGTAGGTCAGGACAACCTGTCCTGACGATGATGTGCGACTGCGCGCTGTGCGAGGGTCTCCCGACCCCGCACGTGCCCGACCAAAGGTCTCCCGCCACTGCAGGTCAAGCCGTCCATAGGAATCGACAGTCGCCGTCGAAGCGCAACGTACGCCAGCTTTCAGATTACTCTTTGGTCAGCACTTCATCCAGATTTAACAGCACGTTGCACAACATGGTGTTCCCAGCCAGCTGTGCCTGATCAAGATCAGCACCCGCTGGCGATTCACCGACCTTCAGTAGTTCAGCGGCCCGCTCGGGGTTGGCTTTGAACTCAGCAACATAGCTGTCCCGCGCCGCTCTCAATCCTTCCAGCTCGCTCTTCGCTGGCTGACGGCAGGTGACGCAGCGAAACGCAAACACGACCGGCTGTTCTTTGCCTTCGGTCATCATTCGCGTCGCCAGATGACGGGCCGCTTCGACGAATGTTGTTTCGTTCAGCAGCGTCAGCGCTTGCAAAGGAGTATTCGTGCGTTTGGGCCGGACCGTGCAGGATTCGCGATCGGCCGCATCCAGAATCGCCAGACTCGGCGGGGCCACGGTTCGTTTCCAGATCGTGTACAGTCCGCGTCGGTACAAGTCCTTTCCAGTGGACTGCTTGTACTTCATGTTGGACATTTCCTCCCACAACTTCGCCGGCTGATACGGGCTGACCGAAGGCCCACCGATGTCCGTCGTCATGAGTCCGGATAAGAACAATGCCTGATCTCGCAACTGCCGAGCTGTCAGCCGCTGACGCGGGCCACGCGACAACAGGCGGTTGTCTGCATCAGTGTCGCCGTCACCCGGAGACTGACGGCTGCTTTGGCGGTAAGTCGCACTGAGCGCGATCAGCTTGTGAAGTCCCTTGACGTCCCACCCGGATTCCATGAACTCCACGGCCAGCCAGTCGAGCAGTTGCGGATGACTGGGAAGTTCTCCCTGCAGACCAAAGTCTCCCGCCGTCCTGACTAGTCCCGCGCCAAAGAAGTTCTGCCAATATCGATTGACGATCACTCGCGCTGTCAGTGGATGCCTGCCATTGACCAGCCACCTGGCAAAACCCACGCGATTTGCTGGTCCGTCGACCGGCATCGCCGGAAATACGTCCGGCGTGTTGGATTCAACGATGTCTCCGTAATTGTCATAAACTCCGCGTACACGAACATGAGTGCGTTTGGAAACGCTGCGTTCCATCATCACCATTGTCGTCGGAAACGAATCCAGCAATTTGACACGTCGCTCACGCAATTGGTCAATGGCTTCGAACAACTGCAGCGAACGACGATTCCGTTTCGACGTGCCGCCGTCGGCAGGTGGCCGACCAGCCAGCCACGCAATCAACTTTGCACGCTCGCTGTCGCTCCGATCATTGACAGCCGTGGCCAGAATCTCCGGCACTGTCCTGCGTTCGGCCAACAGAAGGATTTCATCTTCGAACAGTGTGCGTTTGTAGAATCGCAATTCGTCGACCTGGCCTCTGAATTTGTCTCCGTGTACTCCTCCGCCAATTCGCAGAATTCCATTCTTATTGGTGCCGCCCGTGTTGCTGTTCGTATTGTACAGGACTCGGGTTCCGGACTGCTGACCATTGATCCAGATCTGCTGACCCGTTGCTCGCTGAGAACCGTCGTTGGTCAAAGTGACGTGAACCCAGACGTCGGCTTCCAGCGGTGTGAGTGTTTCGACTGCACCGACGCCGGCGATCCAGCGTGTGATGATGTAGAACTGCAGGTGCCCGTCTCGCAACTCCGCGGTGAATCCAGGGCGCGTCGTGCTGGGTGACTGACGTGACAGCACAACGCCGCTCTCCAGTTTTTCGGGCTTAAGCCAGAAGCTGATGGATGACCGAGTCTGACAGGCAACATCTCCGACTTTTCCCAAAGCCAGTACACCGTTCCCTCCGACGGTCGCTGACTTACCGAACAAGCCTTCGCGCAGGACCGGCTGCCCGACTTCGACAGCGACGCCTTCGGCTTCCATGTCTTCGAACAAAAAATGGTGAGCCAGCCCCCGCGAGACGATCAAAGTGCGATCGAGGTCCAGGTCAGCGATATCCGAATTCTGCACCAGGTTCTCGAAATTGTGCACTTCCTCCTGAATCGCCGACGCCGCCTGTTTCAGATCGTGCCGCAGGTCAGCCAACTGCCTGTCAATTTTCTGAAGCTGCGTTTGCTGCTCATTGGTCGGTGCCACAATCCACGGTTCGCTGTTACCAAACTTAATGGCTCGGCCGGACTCTGCGATGTTGTCGAAAAACGAAATCAGCTGATAGTACTCGCGCTGACCAAACGGATCGTATTTGTGATCGTGACAGCGGGCGCACCCCATCGTGAGTCCCATCCAGACTGTGCTCACTGTCTCGACTCGATCAACCGCATTTTCCAGCAGGAACTCTTTCAGCACCAGACCGGATTCTGAGTTGTACCGATGATTGCGGTTGAACCCCGTGGCGATGTTCTGCGACAGTGACGCATTCGGCAACAGGTCACCGGCCAGTTGATCGACGGTAAACTGATCAAACGGCATATTGTCGTTAAACGCGTCAATCACCCAGTCTCGCCAGCGAAACATCGTGCGTGGCCCGTCGTTCTGGTAGCCATCGGTATCTGCGTACCGAGCAGCATCCAGCCAGGTCGCTGCCATGTGTTCGCCGTAGCGAGACGAACTCAGCAGACGATCGACAACACGTTCGTGAGCTTCGTCTGTGTCGTCATCAAGGAACGCATCAACTTCTGCTAACGTTGGCGGCAGACCGGTCAGGTCAAAGCTGACTCGCCGAATCCATGTCGTCTTCGCGGTTCCAGCAGCTGGCTGCAGTCCGGCGGCTTCGAGGCGCTGCAGAACGAACCGATCGATGGCATTCCGGGGCCAGCCTGCGTTTCCTGTCATGGGCAATGGCGCACGTGTCGGTGCCACAAACGACCAGTGCCCTTCCCACGGAGCACCACTTTCAATCCAGCGAATCAGAATCTGTTTCTGTGCGTCCGTCAGGGACCGCCCGGAATCCACGGGTGGCATCTGCAGATCGGCATCCGTCGACATGATTCGATGAACGAGTTCGCTGCGCTGGCTGTCGCCCGGTTTGACCGCGACAATACCGTCGCGGTCCTGCTTTGCTGACTCTTCCACATCCAGGCGAAGATCCGCCTCTCGCGTAGCAGAATCCGGCCCGTGACACTGAAAACACTTGTCGGCCAGAATCGGGCGGACGTCACGGTTGAACGTAACCGGATCGACAGCGACGACCACGCGACTGCTCGTCGCGCCGAGAAAAAGGAGTAACGCAATTATCTTGAGCGATGGCATCAGGGACCGGTTCACTTAACGTTGGCAGAGCGGCAGAGTCCCGGTCTTTTCAAAAGACCGGGACTCTGTAATCTTGATTCACGATCCAAACGGAATTCAACAGCACCAACGATAACGATGTTGGCACAAGCCTGGAACTGAAATCCCCGGATCACGCGACCGTCGCCAGGACCCACCACAATCTGGTAGAATCGGTGACTGTGCCCGCTACACTGAGGGTACTTTCAACTTTCCTGCTGCGGACCAGCCGAAATGCTTCTCAAAACCGTGTCTTCTCTATTTCTCGTCGCCTCTATCACTGGCTCTTGTTTTACATCGCCGGCTGCTGCCGCAGATCGTCCCAATATTCTGCTGATGATGGTGGATGATCTGGGATTCTCGGACTTCGGTTGCTACGGCAGCGAGATCGAAACGCCAAATGTGGACCGTCTTGCTAAAGACGGCGTGCGATTGAGCCAGTTCTACAATACAGCGAAGTGCCATTCGTCACGAATCTGTCTGCTCACCGGCAAATACACGTTTCAAGCCGGCAACAATGCCATGGACAAAGCCCTGACAGTTGCCGAGGTTATGCAGCAGGCTGGTTACTTCACGACGATGGCCGGGAAGTGGCACCTGAACGATCAACCAACCGACCGTGGTTTTATGCGGTATTGGGGACACCTTTCGGGAGCCACAAACTTCTTCACGGGAGACGACACGTTTCGTCTGAACGGCGAAAAATGGGATGGCTTTGACGACGATTTCTACACCACCGATGCAAACGTCGACTATGCGATTCGGTTCATTGACGAAGCCTTGCAGACCGAAAACCCGTTCTTTCAGTACATCGCGTTTAACGCTCCGCACTATCCGCTGCAGGCGAAGAAAAAGGACGTCGAAAAGTACAAGGGTCGCTACGCGATCGGCTGGGATGAACTGCGGCGTCGACGCTACGAAAAGCAAGTCAAGATGGGGCTCATTGACGCGAACCACAAATTGAGTGCTCGACCGGATTACATTCCCGCATGGGAACAACTCACCGACGACGAACGCGTTTGGGAAGAGGCTCGCATGGAGGTCTTTGCGGCGATGGTCGACTGCGTCGATCAGAACATCGGTCGGGTCGTCGATCACTTGAAGCAGAAGAACGTATTTGACAACACACTGATTCTGTTGTGTTCGGACAACGGTGCCTGCCCGTTCGACAGGACTCGCGGCAAAGAGTTAAAACCGTGGGATCCAAAGTCTTACTGGTGCTACGACGTTGGTTGGGCCCACGCCGGCAATACTCCGTTCCGTTGGTACAAACAGAATCAACACGAAGGCGGCATTTCTTCGCCACTGATCGCTCACTGGCCCAACGAACTGACCGCAAAGCACGGTTCCATCAGTCACCAGCCCGGTCACCTGATCGATCTGCTGGCCACCTGTATTGACGCAGCTGGTGCCGAATATCCATCAGAGTACCACGGGCAGGCAACCACACCGATTCAGGGAAAGTCGCTGCTGCCGATCCTGAAGGGACGGCAACGTGAGGGCCACGACTGGCTGTACTTTCAGTTCAGCAACAACCGAGCGATCCGCCGAGGTGATTGGAAGGCCGTTTCTGCTCGCGGCGGAAAATGGGAACTCTACAACCTGGCAAAGGATCGCACCGAGTCAAACGACCTGGCCTCAGCCAAAGCTGACCTGACCGCCGAGTTAAGTCAGCTGTGGCACCACGTTGCCGAAACCGTCGATCAAGCCCCAAAGAACCAACGCAAACCCGCAACAAACAAGGTGCAGACGTTTCCACCATCGTCAATGACGGAACGTGCTGCCGGACCAAAGCGTGGCGAACGGAAGAAAAAAAAGTAGCAGCCAGCGGCAACTAAATACAAGGCCAGCCCGGAGCGTAGGCTGCGTACCGGTACGCCACGAGTCCTTCATTCCCGGTCGCTGCCGGGAATGACGTCAGGACGGAATAGCGGATGAGCAAATTAATCTCATTGTTCGCGGGCCTCATCCTTCGCGTGTTGATCCTGGCCGTCGTGTCCTTGTGGGCTTCGTCCCGTCTGTTCGTCATCGTCGCGGACATGGGTGTTCCGATAGCACGAATCCAGGGTATCGGCATGATGTCAACGCCACATGGCCTGCTGCTGACGGCTCTGGACAGAGCTGTCAGCACGAACAATTTTCAGATCGTCGACACCGACAGCAACCCGTCTGGTTTCGACTGGAACGCGATCGCCGGCCGCTCCCGTAAACACTGGTCTGTCCTGGGCATTGGTGTTTGGCTGCGGACGCAACAGTCTGTGCTGCAGATCGGAGTTTCTTACCCCACCGCCCTGATCCTTCTACTGATCAGCTATTGGTGGACTCGCCGCCTTGGGCGCCGTAATCGTGCACGGTGAGTTGACCTGGTGGCTCTGTCTACGCGATTGCCGGAACACCGTCGCTGTGGTCCTTAATCCGACGTACTCCGAATGGGTAGCGCGGTTGCCTGCAACCAGTGTTGTGCAGCAACAGGAGACCCGTGCCAGACTCAGGAGCGTTCCAGTGCAACCTTCTATGCCAGCGGCACCCGGTTTGTAAGCACACGCGGCGACCCTGCTCCCATACTTTCGGCCAGTTTTCTTAAACAAATGACCAGCACCGATGCGCGTTGGGTGGGGTTGAGTGGACAACGAACGCGGTTGCCCGCCGGCATGGAAACATGCAGGTCAACCGCGCCCATTCCGTAACCATTGGTTGTTTGGATCTTCGGCGCCGAAGCACAGAACGAGCGTGTCCGGGACGCGCCAAGCGTGCGCGCCGATGATTGAAAGTTTTCTCAACATGCAGGTCGTGGCAAAACACCAATGCTTGAAGTCGTCAACTCGCCTGACTGAGCATTGCCAAACGACAACGGAACGTTTCCGAGCGACAGTTCGAATCGGTGTGCGGCTCTGTCTCATCCTGTTTGTTGTCGACACATCGTTGGCTAACGAGCAATCTTCATTTCGTGAAGTCTCGTTCAAAACATCCGACGGTGGTCAGGTCTTTGCCAATCTGTATGGCAACGGTGATCATGCGGTCGTGCTGGCTCATGGAGCGATATTCGACAAGGAAAGCTGGCACAAACAGGCTCAGACGCTGGCTGACAAGGGGTTACGTGTGCTGTCCATTGATTTCCGGGGTTATGGCAAGTCAAAAGCCGGCACTCCATCAGGCGACCTGCATCTGGATGTGCTGAGTGCCGTCCGCTACGTCCGCGAGCACGGGGCAAAGACAGTTTCCGTCGTTGGTGGCAGCATGGGAGGAGGAGCAGCGGCTCGCGCATCGGTGGCATCAAAGCCCGGTGAAATCGACCGTCTGATTCTGTTGGCTCATTCCTCGGTTTCGCAGCCGAAGAAGCTGGTCGTGCTGGACGGCAATGCCCACGCGCAACACATATTCAAGACAGAACATAGTGAAGATCTGATGAAACACATCGTTGAATGGCTGACGACCAGCGACTGACATACCCCGAAAGACTGGCCGAACCTGGCCGGCGGCTCGTGAGCTACCGGCGACCAACAAAAGGAATTGATTATGAAATGCCGTCCGAAGACACAAAGAGGCCTGATACGCTGGAGTCTCGGGCTCATATTGCTGACGCTGGCTGTATCGGCGATCGCTCAAAGGCCCGATGCTCGCGGTGGCCGTCGCGGAGGGGAACGGCAAAACGGCTATGCAGAGCGTGGAGAACGCGGTCGCAACTCAGATGGTCCTTCGGAACAGGTCGTTGCCAATGGATACGTTTTTGTAGATGGAATATTTGTTGCCGCTCCGTATGAACTGCGTCAGCAGGATTCTCAGGTGTTGATCAACAACAGAGCATTCGAGCTGAGCTCATTCGTAGACGCGGAGAACGAAGGCAGACGACGCAATGGCAACCCTGACAATGGGGGACGCCGAGCCTTTCGAACTGTTATCGAGTGCCTCGAAGGCGGTGGAGCCATCGTTCTTTTCTCGGGAACTCCCGTCGAAATGTTCTATGGAAACAGCAGCTACGACCTGCTGAATGTGCTTATCAAAGACGATGCGAGAACCGCGTTTCTGGCTGGCGAACAGGAATGGCTGCCTGCCCGGGTTGAACACCAAAGTTGGATTGCGTGGATCAGCGAATTCGACTGCCCGCCTGAACTCCAGGACCGCGCCACTGAGATGCTTCAGAAAATCGAACGAACGATGACGGAAAACGAAGCTCATATTTCGGCAATTCGCACGCTTGAGGCCAGTGGGTACCCACTGACCGTCGTGGGCATGCTGCTTGTTGTTCTGTCCGTGGGACACCTGCTGTCCTTCCACCCGACGCCCGACGGCGAAGGGAAGCCTGAACCATCTCCGCAGACTCTTAAAGCGGTCCGCAAATCGCTGATGCTGGTGGCAGCGTTATCAGCTCTTGACCTCATCTGGACAATCCTCGTCTCGCAGACCGGATCGATGAGGGAACTGAACCCACTTGGTTCTGCCCTGATCAAGGATCCGCAGTCACTGATCATTCTGAAGGTCGTCGCAACATCAGTCGCCGTCGGCATACTGCTCACTTTACAGCGACATCGTATTGCTCAGCAGGGCTCATGGTGGGGATGTCTGATCTGCACGCTGTTGATGGTCCGCTGGCTGACCTTCAACTCAATGTTTATCAGCTGATACTGACCGACGATCAGGCGACTGATTCGGACATTGGACAGCAAAACCTCGCCTTTGTTCAGCCGACCATGCATCGTGCGTGCCCCGAAAACTGCGGGCACTGTTTACTTGATATCCGTATCTTCGATGCGGCAACGGACGTGAGCTCTGTCGTCGGTACAGTTCCCGAGCGAATTTACTACAGGTGCCCTTCGAGCGGTTTACAGTGTCACAGCAGACGACCGAGCTCACATCCGTCTGCGAACGCAAAAAGCGGTCACTGAAACATGGCTGCATCGCCGAATGCTGTCGGAACCCACGTCGTGTTTCTGTCCGTTCCAATGCCTGAGCTGCGTCGCTGTGCCTCCTGGATGCCGGCCTACGTTTTGTTCTTCCGTGCAATTCCGTAGTTGAAACTTTACGAAGGCTTCGCGTTCCGGCTACAACCCCGTGCGCGGCGGATGGAAAAAGCTGCACCCCGAAAACTGTGGTTTGATTATGGACGCTTTGAAGGCCGGTAACCCAGCGGGTAGCCCAGGTTGCTCGCAACCTTTGGGTGCCGCAGGCACAAGAGGCTGTGATAAAACGACCTTCTTGCAATCCGAAGCCGGTCCGCACAGCGGACCCTACGTGGCTTGTTGCAGGCAACAGGGCCACGCCATGGAGACTGCATCGCTGCCATTGCCGGAGCTGCGTCGCTG
>JAPYTO010000017.1 GCA_029941865.1 Fuerstiella sp.
ACGTGAAGAAGCCACGGTCGGCAGTGTTCCAGTCTTTGTGCAGCAGCTCCGCATAAGCTGACTCGCAGCATGACTGCTGCATCGCGTTCGGTAAGAAGCTGTTGCATGTCTGAATTGTCTTCAGATTGCAGGCATACTCCAGGACTGGCTACGGTGTCACAGACATCTGCAGGAATCGGAACAGGCAGGCCCCGAGACAGACGGTAGGACACCGGCATGCGCTCGACTGGAAGCTGCCAGAGGCTACCGCAGCGGATACCTCCAGCATTCAGGCAGAAGGCTTTCGCGGCTCGCCAGTTCAGGCCACAGAAGACGCCGACTTCTTCGACGGTCATCGGTTCGGTGTATGGGGAAGAAAGCGTCATTCGCAGCACCTACAGTCAGACTTACAGTTGGCAAAGACCTCTGGAAGCAATCTGCAAGCTGCTGCGAAGCTAAACGAAAAATGGCCAAGGGACAGACTTTGGCAGTCTATTCCTTGGCCAATTCGCTCTAACTCATTACCGGAGGTGGGACTCGAACCCACACGGGAAATTAATCCCACGGGATTTTGAATCCCGCGTGTCTGCCAATTCCACCACTCCGGCGAAGGGGCAGAAGTATAGTCCAGCCGCGACGTTCCGCAACGCTGCGTCGGTGGTTCCTGATATCGCGCATTCCAATCGACGGCATCTGTTTGGGGCGGCTTCACGGTGCGGACTGTCCCGGACTCAAGTGGATCATTCGCGCGTCCTGAATCTCGACCATCGATCGGCAACGCCAGCCGCGGCAACCTGTCCGTGGAAGCCGTTCTTCGAAAACACTGGCTTTTTGAAGGATCGACAGTAACATTGCCGATAAAATCACGGCGTTCAGAGGATTTCGGAAGATATCGCCAGGTGAATTTCGTTAATCGAGACACTTCTGCAGTACAGTTGTACGAGTTTTCCGTTTAAGGAAGAGGACGCCAGCTGTTTGCCGAAGATTGCCGTTGCGTCCTGACATCGGCGGACGACGTTGCCGTCTCCGATTGTGTACCACTGAGGTTTTTTGCAGGCTCGTGCAGCGCTTGGCGGGTCCATTGTTTCAATCATGTATTCCTGAGGATTTCTACACATGTTGATTCGAAAACGTTCCGCATTAAAACAGGGGTTCACGTTGATTGAACTGCTGGTGGTGATCGCCATTATCGCGGTGTTGGTTTCGCTGCTGATGCCCGCCGTGCAGCAGGCACGTGAAGCAGCTCGACGGACGCAGTGTAAGAACAACATCAAGCAGATGGGACTTGCGATGCACAACTACCACGATGTACACCGTTCGTTTCCTCCCGGCTGGGTTGATCAGAACGGTGGCACGGCGGCCAACTGGGGCTGGTGCGTCTATATCATGCCGATGATTGACCAGGGCAACCTGTACACTCGACTGGCTGTGGGTGAGGAAAGTCTCGGTCGATCTCTGGACAATCCAGTGAAGCTTCGACTGATGACAAAACCGCTGCCGTCCTTCCGCTGTCCGTCAGATACAGCTCCCGATATGAATGACCAGAACACGCTGAGGTCTGACAACGGTACCGAACATGCTGCGGCGATCTCTAACTACGTTGGAACCAACGGTGGTGGCCAGTGGCTGCAGAGCAGCATTGGCGGAACTTTCGGACAGAACAGTCGCGTCAAGATTCGTGACTTCACCGATGGCAGCAGTAACACGCTGATGATCGGTGAGCGAGCCTGGGTGCTGCAGAATCCCGTCACCGGCAACGTTTCCTGTAAAGCCGGTTCGATTTATGGCATCAGTTCGGATGGAACGGTGTTCCGTCAGCGACATACAATGGCAAAGGGGCTGTTCGGGATCAATCAAACAGGGCCGGACACCTTTTCCATGCCCGTCCCGAGCCCTCCGCTTGATCAATGCACCCGCTCTTACAATAGTCGACACATTGGCGGAGCACAGTTTCTACTGGCAGACGGTTCGGTTCGTTTTGTCAGCGAAAACATTGAACGCGATCAGGCTGGTACGAACGGCAACTTCGTGTTCCAAAACCTATTGAATAAGGCCGACGGAAACGTGATCGGGGAGTACTGATCCGACGGACGTCCATTGGTAGCGACACATCTTTACCCTCCCGTTTTTACGGGAGCGTCGGACGCGGTAGCGCGAGCGAAAGTCGAAGTGCGAATGGATGGTTAAGGTTAAGAGACCGTCTCCGAGCCTGATCGCCCGACTCTCCCGCACGCAGCTTGTTGATTTAATGGGTTTAAGTAACCCGACGCGTCAGCGAGGCGATAAACCGCCGTGTTTTTGACGCAGAATCCGTCGCTGACGCGTCGGGTTGGGATTAAATCAACAGCCCGCAGGCGGGAGAGTTAAACACTTGAACGCGTGAACAGAACTGCTGGCAGACGGTTCGATCGTAGTCCCTGGTCGTCGTCATCGGTCGTTCCGCGACTGGTTACATCTGATTCAACAGTGCCCGTGCCTGAACGCGGATATCGGCAGCTGTATGGTTATCGGAAATTTGGCTGAGCACAGCTTTCAGCTCCGTCTGAGAAGCCTCGTCGATCTTCGCCCACAGCGTTTCGACGGCCCGGATGCAGTTTCGCAGAATGATGGGTTGTTCGAACTGTCGACGCTGCAACAGTAACTGCTGTTCTTCCTCGGTGAGTTTTCCGAAGTCTGCCCGGCTGAGTTCCGTCGTTCCGTCCGTGAGCATTGCCAGAAGAACCGGCACGCCCTGAACCTGACCGTTGCGCGCCAGCGCAACAGCAGCGTTGGCGCGGGTCATCGCATCGCCGTCCAGCAACATCACCTCCAGCTGTTCCATCGCCGCCTGGCCGCTGACCAGTCCCAGCACAAATGCCGCAAGGTGGCGAACAGCAGGTTCCGGATCCTGTGCTGCCAGCCTCAGTTGCTCCGTGACGGATTCGTCTGCGATTGTTGGCATGCTGAGTGGGGCATCGAGCGATGGAACATCTTCGCCTGTGCCAGACGGTGCCCCCGTTTGTGCCTGGGCCTGAGACTCAAAATGTCGCCCGGCAATCATGGCCAGCGACATCAGGCTGCTTTTTCGAACCTCAATGTTCTTGTCGGGTGCCAGAGCTTTTGCCAGCATCGGCAGGACAACGTCGTCCGCCTCCAATGATCCCAGTGTTCGGGCCAGAAACTCCTGGTTCTTAACATCTTTGTCGGCCGTTGACTTTGAATCCATCGACTCCTGCAGCAGATCCGAAAGTGCAGCCGCAACCTCCGGCTGCCGGGCCAGCAAAACTCCGTTTGTATCCGGGGCAATCTGCTGGTTGCGCAGCACCTGAGCCAGGCCCAGAGCCGCTCGCCAGCGACGGTTTTCGTTCGTGCTGCCGAGTTCCGCGACAAGCTGGTGCCAATCCGTTTCAGAATCTGCCAGCTTGCCAAACAGGGCCCAGACACCAATGACGGCCGCAACGATCAGAGCCGGGATCAAAAACAGCTGAATGATGTAGCCAGCCGAAGGCGGTTGCACGGGCGGCAGTTCTTCCGGCAGTGATCCGGCGGGAAAGGCGACCGTTTCCGGATTCTCTTCGGAGGGCAAATTCGACTCAGTCATGTGAAACTTCCGATGAAGCGAAAGGTGGTCAGCGCCCGTTTCATGTGAATTCAAGAGTGACTTGTGGCTAATCCACTCGATAGCGCTGATAGCTTGTAGTTGCGGCTGTTCATGCGAAAGTGGCGCTGCCCGACGACAGCGTTTCACGCTGACTTGTGGCCGCGAAGAACGCGTTTCAACAGCAGTTTTGTTACTCCCACGAGCCAGAACGGTTCACACGAATAAGTAAACTGTTCTAATGCGGAGATTTTAGGACACGTGAGTCCGATTTTCAGGTTGATCAACGGCGGGGACACCATTTTCCCAACGTTGATTCGATGATTATCCGTCCGGCGTTCAGTACCTCTGGCTTCGGGCAAACGTGTCCGGCGAGCAGTTTCGCAGCTCAACGGTAGCGGAAATCGCTACACTCCAGGGAAACGCGCCGCTAATCCTTTGATTCGCCGGGTTTCCGCAGAACGATCCGCGCGTCCTGAGTGCCCGCCGTGATCGGCTGGGCGTCCTGTGCTTCGAATCCGCTGGCGGTCACATGGAACGTGTACGCTCCCACGTACAGATTCCTGGCTTCGAAGCGCCCCCCCCGTTTTGGTCGTCACCATTCCGGGAAGGTGAGCATTCGTCTCCCGGTCCAGTGCGGTCGGGTCAAAATGCCGCTTCAAGGCTTCGATTGTGGCACCAACGACTGGAGTTCCGGCCGAATCGACGACGGTCCCGGTGATCACGTCACCCTGATTCAGCACAAGGCTGACTTCGGCCTCGGCATGATCATTTTCCAGAGTGATGGTCCTTTCGGTGCGGGCGAGTCCGGGCGCGATAATATTCACTCGGTATTCACCACGACACAGGCCCGTGAATTCGAAGGTGCCATCATCATTAGTCGCGAGCTCAACAGCTCGGTCACGGTCATAGAAAGCCCGGCGACCGAAGGGCGATCCGGAGGGCAGAATCTGAAACATCGGCGTGGCCTGTATGAGTGCGGCGGCTCCGGACCGCGTCTTGCTGGCCAGGCGTGATTCGATAAACACATCGCCATCGTCAGCAGCGACTTCGATCCGCCCGGCAATCTTTGCTGTGCCGTTCCTAAGGGCGGCACGACGCTTCCATTCCTCACCGATCTTTTGTGCAGCGACATCAGGCAAACGTCGCCGCGAAGACGTGTCAATTTCAACAGCACCATGAGCCAGCGTCTTCAGAACGTGCTCGAGAGCACTGATCTGCGATTCAGCGGGCACATCTGTTGGGTTAACAAGGTGCACTCTGCCTGCCGGGTCGATCACGAAGACGCCGACATACGCCCGTAAACCGTAAGCTGCAAACGTGCGACCGTAGCCTTTGCCGTCAGCGTTGGGTGAATCGATCGCCACCGGGAACGACACCTGCAGTTCCTGCATGGCCTGCATGGCCTGGCGAAGCCGTTCGGGCTCATTGCTGGACGTCACGACGCCAATGACTTCCAGACCGTGATCCTAGTATCGACTGTCCAGCGCTTTGAGGGCGGACAGATATTTCGGTGTCGGTGGGATGGCACGACCTCCAAAAAAAAACAGCACGTTCGTCTTGCGCCCCTTGCGTTCCCATGGCCCGGGGTTGTTGTCATTAAGCCATTCGGCGGCCTGAATCGGGGGCGCCGCTTGTCCCTGAATTTTGTCGTCAGCATAGCTCTGCAATTCCCGGATGGACGACAGATCGGGTTCCGGCCAGCCGAACTGTTCCTTGATCCACGGCGACAATTCCGACCACCACGGGTCGTGATACCATGTCACGCCCAGTCGATGGTCGACGATCGCCGTACCAAACGGAGCAGAATACGTGAACTCGCGGTCAGTGAAGTCATTCCGATCGAGAAGGATGTGACCATCGTTGTCTGCCGTATAACCGTGACATACGGCTTCACCTTTTGCGTCCACTTAATCCGGGCGGGATACCAGATTCCATCGTCGTTGCTGGCAAGTTCTTCGATCACTTCCGTGGCGACGTTCTCATCATTCACAAAGATGTTGGTGCTGAGCGGCAGCCACGAATGATCAGGCAGAACGCTGATTTCGTAGCGCCACTGCTGTTCTCCCTGTTTCCATTCGCTTATTACGTCAACCACCCGACGGCCGTCTTCCGGAGTTTTCTGATCCCGCACAACGCGAGCTCCCTGACGCCGCAGCGCACTCAGCAGCCAGCCGTCGGTTTTTGCACCGTGCCACAACACGGCCCGCGGCTGTAACCGGGCGTTACTCAGGTCTTCTGAGCCCAGATTCACAAATCTGTCGACAGAATAGTGCAGGGCACCATCAAAGCCGGCAATGTTCTTCTGGGGCCTGATGGATGAATCGCCCTGCCGATACGTGAATGTGTCTTCATCGACGTACCACCGCGAACCGTCACTGCGATAATGAACCTGCCCAGTTCCCTCCACCAGCGCCGGATCGGCGTTTACTCGCCATGCGTTAGTGTTGCGAACTGAGTGGATTTCGGCCGTGTATTCGACAGACGTAAACCGCTTCATCGTGGCTTCGATCCGGTCGGCGATCGCGGCAGCGGTTAGATCGACCGCCGGATTCCGTGATAAGGCCCGTGCCTGGGCGTTTTCATGGCCGCCATCCTGTGTGGCAGCTGCACCAGCAAGCGTGCCTTCATCTGCCTGCAATTCATCCTGAGCGGCCAGTTGGAAACCTGTCACAAATCCCACAGCGATGAGCAAGGCCATGACTCCACTGAGCCCTCGGGGCGGCATTTCTTCGCGACTGGACGGTCTCAGCAGCCGCCGAATTCGGCCGACAAGGTCGCCGTTGTTCGCAGCGGCGACCTGCGAACCGAGACCGCGAAGTTCCTCCATCAGCGCCCGCGCGTAACCGACATCGCGTTCGCTGCTCACCACATCAGACACGGGCCGAACTGTACTCGGCCCCGGTGTCCAAAGAACACGTAAAATATCCAGTTCCGTTTCAGTTGGCCGGGGTGTTTCCATCAATGTGTCCTCCGCCTCGAGATCAATACCTACGAACAACTTCCTAGATTTCTACGTAAATCCGCGACCACGTCAACGAAGATCTTCGTAGATTGCAGCGTCGGTCACGTAAGCCGCGCAAAGCCGCTGTGCTTGACGGGCCCCCCAATGCGCGTGGCGATGTCATCTGCCGCAAGCGCCACTGCCAATTCGGCAAACACCTCATCCAGCGCTGCAAGGTAGGCAGTAACGTGTCGTGGTTCGTGCGCCAGTGTGGCGTTGAACGCGCCCCCGGCAAGGAAACCGCGTTTCAGCATCTGTGCCGTCATCAGTGTGGTCAGCGCTGCAGCATCGGGATGATCAAACGCCAGCACCGCTGCCTCGGCGCGCCCCGGCAGTGTCACAGGCAGCTTGTGTTTGCGGCCCAGGCTCTCCCAGCCTTCGACAACCAGCGTGCCAATTTTCGCAAGATGCGCCGGGACATCCAGACTCACCAACTTCCGGACGCAGGCCAGTGCCGCGGCTGGACCAATGCCTTCTGTCCAGAACGTACTGGAAATAAATGACGTCTGCGCGGCCTGCATGATTTCCCGCGTGCCGATGACCGCGCCGATGGGGAAGCCGTTGCCCAGCGCCTTGGCAAACACAGCCATGTCCGGGTTCACACCGAATTGACGATGCGCTCCACCCAGACACAGTCGCCAGCCGATCGAAATCTCGTCAAAGATCAGTCTCGCGCCAATGCGATCACATCGTTCACGGACGCCTTCCAGAAAACCGGGGGCCGGATCGGTGTGTCGGGTCGGTTCCATCACCACGGCCGCCAGTTCGGGACCGTGTTCTGCGATGATGGCGTCCAGTTCGTCAAGTTGGTTGTAGCGAAACGTCAATGCGGTGCCGGCCAGTCCGGACGGAACGCCCCGAGGTTCCAGCCCAGGCAGCAGATGGCCCGTCAGCTGATCAATTTGTTCATCCTCACCGGGTGCCGCCAGGTTGGCGGCCAGATACCAGTCATGCCAGCCATGGTAGCCGCAGATGGCAACTTTTTCACGCCCCGTGAATGCTCGAGCGATGCGAACGGCAACGGCCATGGTCTCACCACCGGCTCGGGTGAAGCGAGCCTGATCAGCCCACGGATGAATATCCAGCAGCAACTTCGCCAGCTCGACTTCGTCTGTCGTCTGCAATGTGGCCATCGAACCAAGGCTGACGCGACGAATGACCGCCGCGTTCACATCCGGATCACTGAAGCCCAACAGGCAGGCCAGGATACCACTCAGGCTCATATCGATGAAACGACGGCCCTCGATGTCAATCACTTCGCAACCGCGCGCCTCACGATAGTACGCCGGCCACTGCTCGGGCGCAAACATTTCGGGACGTTTGCTGAGCAGTTGTGTGCCGCCCGGTATAATCTGCTTTGCCTCGCGATACACAGCCTGCACGTCGGGCAGTGTGCGAGACAGCGGCAGGCCGAGCAGGCGTCGTGCACCGAAACAGAATACCTCTTCCACGTCGCCATCCGTCAGGTGCTGATTGGTACACGCCTGTTTCAGCGCCAGCAGTGATTCGATCCCCAGCAGCGTCGGTCTCGAAAATCGAGATCGCGAATAGTCCGGACGGATTTCATCGAGCCATAGAAATCCGTCCGCCAGATTCACACAGCGACTGCGCATTTCGGTCACGCAGAAGTCTGCTCCAAAGAACAGTCGGGTGGGTCCGAACGTCTTCAAAATGGCTTCGAAGGCTTCCGGTTCACAAACCGCTGACGTGTCGAAGAACACATTGTCCAGGCCTCGCAGCGATTCGATCCCCTCCACGGTGTGGCGGCCGCAGAAGCCTCGAGCCGCATGGGCGAGAATCAGTCTGGCGCCCGGAAAACGTTCACAGTGCTGACGAATGTAGATCTGATTCGCGGGTTCCGCCAGTGCCCGTGGCAGCACCATGTGCAGCATGATCACAAGCTCACGCTGGTCCGCGATTTCCCATGCCCATTCCGGAATGAACTCTTCCGTCGGCGCGAATAACGTGTCCTGCCGTGCTGCGAACAGATGATAAACCTTGAAGCCCACGAAGCCGTCGGCGACCACCTGCCGTTCGACGGCCGCTGCGTCCTGCTGTGGTGTCACGATCATCAGTCCGCGCGAGTTCGGATCGGCCTTCATCTGAGTGGCCAGAAATTCGTTCGCACCATCGACATTCAGATCACGTGTCGGAAAGGGGAAGAACAACCCGCCGGTCGGACACCGTTCCGGCATCCACGAACTAACCCGTTCATCGTACACGGCCCGAGTCACTTCCGCCGGGCCCGCCGCAGCCAGTACCGGCGTGGGCGTGCCCAGATCAGCCACCCGCCACAGGTGCGCGTGCGCGTCAAATGCGGCAGGCGGCACAAAATCCTTCAGGTGTCGGTCAAAAATGGCCAGATCATCGTCATCAACGGTTGCCCAGACGTACGGATTGATCTCATCACCGGATGTGTTTGCAGTAGGGTTCATTCGACTTCGATCGTCCTGAATTGAAAACGCGATAATTTCGTTCTTCGGCCGACAGGGTCTGACAACGGCCCCGTCGACGATCAGAATCATAACAGCAATTCGCCAGTAATGGTCGACCGCTGCCGCGTGTGGAGTATGATGCAACTCAGCGGTTCCTGCACAGTTCGTTAGGAGGTGAATGATGCCCACAAGACACACGACCAGACGAAACTTCGTTTATGATTCCGCGATCGGTTCGACCGCCATTCTGGGCGGACTTCATTTCATGTCTGCGTTGCCGCGTGTTTCGGCCGACGAAACCGGACTGAAATCAAATCTGGTGCAGTTCGGTGCCCATGTTGAACCGCTGGTGCAGTTGATCGAAGAGTCATCTCGCGAAACAGTGCTCGAACGCGTTGCCGAACAGATTCACCACGGCCGATCGTATCGCGACGTGCTGGCGGCATTGCTGCTGGCAGGAATTCGCAATGTGCAGCCGAGACCGTCCGTGGGATTCAAATTTCACTGTGTGCTGGTTGTCAATTCCTGCCACCTTGCAAGTCTGGCGGGGCCGGACGAAGATCGCTGGCTGCCGATCTTCTGGGCGATTAATTACTTCAAGTCATCGCAGGCAGATGAAGCGAAACGCAGTGGCTGGCGGATGCAGCCCGTTAAGGAATCGATGGTTCCGGACGCCACGCATGCTCGCCTGCTGTTTATTGAAGCGATGGACAACTGGGACGTGGAAAAGGCGGACGCGGCCACTGCCGGGCTGGTTCGAACGGCCGGTGCAACTGAGGTCTTCAATCTGTTCACACGATATGCCGCTCGAGACTTCCGCTCGATCGGACATAAAGCCATTTACCTGGCAAACGCATGGCGGACGCTGCAGGTCATTGGATGGCAGTTCGCGGAACCGGTCCTGCGGTCCCTGACATTTGCGATGCTGAATCATTCGGGTGAGGCGAATCCCGCGACCAGCGACCTGGACGCTGATCGACCGTGGCGTGACAACTCAGAAATGCTGACACGGATTCCCAATAGCTGGCTCAGCGGTAAAGTCGACAACGCGGTCACCACACAGGTGTTCGAATCGTTTCGTGAGGGCGCACCTCGGATCGCTGCGGAAACGGCCGTTGAGGGACTGTCTCACGGTGTGGCCGCTCAGTCGGTCTGGGACGGAGTCTTCCTGGGCGCCGGAGAGTTGCTGATGCAGCAGCCGGGAATCATTGGACTGCACGGACTCACGACGGCGAATGCCATGCACTACCTGTGGCGGAACGCCGCTGATGATGATCTGCGACAACAGCTGCTGCTGCAGGCGTGTTCGTTTAATCCGATGTTCCGCAAAGCTGCTGCCGGCCGCGGGGCACTCGGCAAGCAGACGATTGCATCTATTCAGCCGACAGATCCGGCGAATTCCGATGATGCATTGACGGAGATTCTGTCGGAAATTTCCGGCAACCGGATGAAGGCCGCGGAAAAGGTCTACGGCTACCTGTCCTCTGGCGGCAGTGGCGACGATTTGATCAACGCGACTCGACAGATATTGTTCCTCAAAGGTCGCGACGCGCACGATTACAAGTTCAGTTCCGCAGTGCTGGAGGATTACCGTCACGTGAGTCCTGCATGGAGAGACCGTTTTCTGGCAATGTCCGTTTTTAACCTCAAGGGCAGTGGACACCCTGACAATGGACTTGTAAATCGTAGTCGCTCAGCGTTGCAGGGTTAGAACCGTTACCGTCGGTTGTCATGAGAAAGTGTGTCGATCAGGCGACTGAACCAGAGAACGAAACCTGTGGCAGCTCATTATCTCATCATTGACGGGTACAACCTGATGCATGCGGCCGGCATTGCGCGGCGAAGTTACGGGCCGGGTGATCTGCAGCGCTGCCGCAATCAGCTCAATCGCCTGCTGACAGATCTGCTCGGTCGCAACGCGCTCAGCCGGACATCTGTTGTCTATGACGCCTTCGATTCAACGTCTGATGCGAATCGAAGTCAGGACCACGCGGGGCTGCATGTTCTGTTTGCTCCGAAAGGCACTGACGCGGATACCGAGATTGAGCGACTGCTCAACCAGCACAGCAGTCCAAAGCAGGTGCTGGTCGTTTCCAGCGATCATCGGTTACACAAGGCGGCTCGCCGACGAAAGGCCAGCTGCGTCGACAGCGAAGACTTTCTGGCTGGCATTCAATCGACGGCGGATACAGACACTCAGCAACCCAAGCGACAGCCACAACGACGGCCACCCCAGGAAAACACGTCGCACGAGGCAGTGGAGGAGCAGCTGCAAAGCTGGGCCGATGAGTTCGAAAGTAATGAGGATCAAGCGGATCCGACATCAGAGGACCGGACCTTCACAGACGAATATCTGAAGGACATCCAGCGGGAATTGGACGACGAAAAACTGCCGTAGTGCGTGGCCACAGTAAGCGCCGGAAAAGGGGTCAGGTCTACAGCAGTTTTCAAAATCACGCGGTCGTTCTGTAGGGGAATTCGCCAGGAATTTCGGCAGTGACAGGTCGAAAGCCTTGGCGGCTTCCGCTACGACAAAAAGTAAAATGCTCTAGCCGAGATCCAGTTGGTCACGCGGCCCAACACCCACGGTGGTGCTCATGCGGATGGGGTACTGATTCAGCAGCGCGTCGATGTCGGCCAGTGAAAGACCTCGCACAATCTTCAGGTCGTCGGCGACGGATTTGTATTCCTTGCGATACACCCAGTTGCCGCCCAGCGAGCTAAGACGGCCCATGGGGCGTTCGCCTCGCAGCACGATCCGGGACGCCACTTTGTTTTTTGCCTGTTCCAGTTCTTCCTGCAGAATGCCGTTCTCGTTTACGTCTTCAAACACGCGGGTCATGACCGCGATATTCTCTTCGACTCGATCCGGCTGGCAGCCGAGATAACTCATCCACGTTCCGGCACCGTCATATTCGTTGTACCCAACTTCCGCAGAATCCACGTGCCCCGGATCGACCAGTTCCCAGAACAGCCGGCTTCCGGAATCGTCACCAACCACCACAGAAAGCAGCTCTGCAGCATACCGAAGTTCGTCTGTGCCTTTGGGAGCTGCTCCCATCTGCATGATATGCTGCTGAACACTGGATTCCTTGGTCACCAGCCGCAACGCCGGTTTTGGAATGGACTCCGGCAGATCCCGGTCGCACTGGCCGGCGGGAATACTGCCACAATGTTTTTCAACCAAAGCCAGCAGTGAATCGAAATCTGTATTGCCGGCGACCACCAGAGTCATGTTACCGGCTTTATATCGACTCGCGTGATACGTCTGCATCTGCTCGGACGTGAGTGCCACGATGCTCTCCTTTGTCCCCAGGATGCTCTGGCCCAGTGGATGATCGGCAAAGTGCGTGGCCATGATGGTGTCGTAGGCGGTAAACGACGGATGGTCGTCGTACATGCCGATTTCTTCCAGAATGACATTTTTCTCCATGTCAAAGTCTTCCTGACCAAGCGACGGTTGCATCAGGACCGACAGCAATTCCATGGTCGTGTCCAGGTATTCAGGAAGCACGGCGGCATAATACATCGTGACTTCTTCGCCAGTGGACGCGTTATAGTTGGCACCAACTTCATCGAAAATACGATTCACGTCGTCCGCGGAAATCCGGTTGTCTCCTTTGAACGCCATGTGTTCCAGAAAGTGGCTGACGCCGGACACTCCCTTTGTTTCATCCCGGGCACCGGTGCGAACGAAGAATCCGGCCGCGACGCTGTGAACGGCCGGATTGAGTTCTGCGATGACCTGCAGACCATTGGGAAGTGTGTGTTGGTGAAACTGCATCAGTGGTGATCCAAAGTTGATGTGATGCGGAAAAGAAAAGCGGCGCCGACTGCGATCAGCGTACCGCACAATGACCATTCATGAGAAGACGGTGTGTCACACGGCCGGGACTGCGGCCTTCAGACAACTGGCGCCCAATGCATCCGGCCCGATCGTGACAAGCACCATTGAATTGGGCGCGTATTCCAGGGCAAAGTCGCGGACCTGATCCACAGTCAGCGAATCAATCCGTGAGCGTATTTCCTGCAGCCCGAGCACTCGGCCCAGGTGCAGCGTGTCTCGGGCCAGAGAACTGGACCGTGACATGGTCGATTCCTGCTGCATGATCAGCGTGCTTTTTGCACGAGCCTTACAGCGCTGCAGTTCGTCTTCGGTGATGCCTTCGTGAAGTCGTCGAATCTCTGCGACCATCACATCCAGAGTTTCCTGAGCACGTTCGTTCGTCGTCCCCGCATATCCAAAGACACGAGCCTGGTCCTTCTGCGTGTTGATAGAAGCTGAGATCGCATAACACAGACCACGTTTTTCTCTGACTTCGGTGAACAGTCGGGAACTCATGCCACCGCTGAGCAGGCTGACGGCCGCCCACGCTTCGAAATACCGTTCATGCCGGTAGGGTACCGTTTCCCACGCCAGGCCGATGTGTGTCTGTGCAGAATCGTGTTCGACGTGCTTCGGTGACGCTTCAACGTCGCCTGTGTCGGGCACGGTCACGTCTTTAGGGATCCAGCCGTCGAAGGCAGCCGCCACCGCGTCCTGCAGTTCTGCGGCAATCACGTTTCCGGCAACACCGATAACGGCATGGTTCGGACAAATGAAGCTGGAGTAATGCTGCTGAACATCCTGCAACGTGATTTCCGGAACATCAACAAGCGAACCTTCGGCCGGATTTCCCCAGGGAGGGGAATATGAACAGCGACGCAGAAACTGACCGAGCCGCTGCCGGGGCTCGTCTTCAATAGCACTCAGAGCCTGCTGCACGAGTTCGCGGGATGGGCCGAACTGTTCTTCGTCAAGATGTGGTGCGGTGATGAGCGACGCGATCAGTGGAATCGCTTCCGCGATTCGGTCGGCGGTCGTGGCCGCAGATAACGTCATGTAGCCGACGCCGCCCGACACACTTCTCTGCAGGCCAAGATTGTCCATGGCGGCGGAGAGTTCCCGCGCAGAGAGTTGACCGGCACCACGCGGAAACATTTCTGAAAGAATGGCGGCCGTGCCGGACTTGCCGGGCCGGTCCAGCACACTGCCTGCAGGAATCATCAGCGTGAGTGCGGCGGACTCGACGCCCGACATCGACTCCACAACAACCTGCAATCCGCTGGACAGCGAAAACGACTCGAACTTCTGACTGGACATCTTTTCCTTTGGGTTAAACAAGAACAACGCTGAATCGGCGGGTGACTGAGGATATTCCGTAGAACACTGATCCGTTTCTCGCAGACTCTTTGTCGCGACCAACGTGCGTAGACCAGTGTTTTTCGGGCATCCGCTGGAATTTGGCTTGAGGGCCATGCCCTCACCAGGACGATTGTCGACGGATTTCAGTTAGTGAAGCATGTATTGTCAATGCGACTCCCGAGTTGCTGCCGCCAATTCGTCAGCCACTTGAAATCTGCCTCGGACAAAATTGAATCCGGCCTGGGCACAGATATCTACACAAATGCAAAACAGATTTCACCCTCATTCCGAGAGGGTCGAGCCTAAGTTGCGTAGGTCAGGACCTGTCCTGACGCGCCCATTATCGCCAGGACAGACCCCGGCCTACGCAACTTAAACAGGAGGGCGCAGAGGAAGTAGAGAAACCATGGTTCGTGAACTCTGTTCTCTCTGCGACCTTCTGTTCAGGATTTGCCCAGCGATCCCAGGGAATGGGACCGAATCTCTTGCCACAAAAAACACGAAAAGACGCAAAAAATCGCCCACATAAACCAACTCAGATGTGTGGTACAGTGAGCCTTCCGGGAGGGTAAGATGTATCGATACCAATGAACCTGGGCAGGTAAAACCCTGTCCTACGGTGCTGGCTGGTCAGAATTGTGCTGTTCGTTCAGGAACGCATTGGCAGAAAAACTGATGAACATGGCAAGATCCTGCTGTGCACTCTGCACAAACGTCGCCGTGGTTTCGGTCGGAAGGAGGCCCTGGCAACGCTGAGCGACTGTTTTGACGGCCGGAATTGCTGCCCTGGCCTTGTCGCCGAGTAACTCAATGGTCCGTACGGCGTGAAGAACCGTATTCAGATCCGCTTGACCGGTGGCCTTAATGAGAACTGGCAGGGCTGCGGCAGGGTTCTCGTTTTCAACCAGAATTCGTGCTGCTTCAATTCGAACAGCCCACGCCGGATCGGCCAGACTCGTCAGCAACGCTGGAATCATGTTCCAGGTCATTTTCATTCGGCCCAGCCCGACCATGACCCAGTATCTGACAGCAGCGTGAGGGCTTTGTCCCAACTTCAGGAGTTCGTGTTCTGTCAAAAGTCCTGACTTCAACGCAGCGGCGGCGGCGATTCGAACCGCATCCACGTGGCGTTCCGACGCGTTATTGTGTGCGCTGTCATCCACCGTCTGAAGCAGCGATTCGGGAATAAATCCTCGGTCTCCGTATTGCTGTATCGAATCTGCCAGGACCGTTCTCATTGACTCAAGCAGACTCTGCTGAGCGGTTGAATCCGCCAGATTGTGCAGGTTCAGCGGATCGGCGTTGCAATCGTAGAGTTCTTCCAGCGGTCTGGACGGGCCGGCGAACTGCCACTGAGCCGCCGTCATCGTGTCGCGGTCTGTGAGTCGATAGATCTGCCCGCGAATGTCGCCCTGATCCGGCCAGGCCGTCGGCTGATTGTAACTTAAATGAGGCATGAAATTTCGAATGTAAAGGAAGTTTCTGCTGCGGACGGAGCGGGCACAATCAAAGGCCTCATCGACGCGATCACGGTGACCAAAAACGAATTCGCGTTCAGCCGGCACGTTGTCGCCGAGAAAAACCTGGCCCTGCATGTGATCGGGAATGCCAAGACCACAGAGATTAAGAACGGTTGGCGGAAAATCGACGAAACTCACAAGTCGGTCGGTCACGCTTCCGGCGCTGGCAGAAACAAGATGCTGATACTTCGGCGGACAACGAATCAGCAGCGGCACATGCATCCCGGTGTCGAAGAGTGCTCGCTTATGGCGCGGCATGCCAGAGCCGTGGTCACTGAAGAAAAACACGATCGTATCATCGGCCAGACCGTCGTCGGTGAGTTGCTGCAGAATCGCGCCAACCTGCTGGTCCATAGCAGTCACGCAGTCATAAAAGCGGGCCCAGTCGCGGCGTGTGATCGGCGTGTCAGGGTAGTACGGGGGCAACGGAACGGTTGCGGGATCGTGAACATCCACCGGCGAAATACGGCTCTGCACTTCGGTCTGAAACTTTTCGTACGGCCACACCATGGTTCGACTTTGGTGAGACGTCATCAGATTGAAAACGCTGAAGAACGGTGCCGCTTTGTCCTTGCGACTTCGCCAATGAGCCGTCGCGCTGCTTTCGTCCCAGGATTCGTCGGTCAGACGTGCCGAGTCCGACGTGTTGTAATCCGTCTTCACATTGTTGGATGTGAAGTAGCCCGCGTCTTTCAGAAAGGACGGGAAGCCGCCGACGGATGGCGGCAGAGGAAATGCCGATCTCATATTGTGCGTCCCCAGCGACGTCGCGTAGCACCCTGTGATCAGACAGGATCGCACGGGAGAACACACAGGCGCCGTCGCGAAGGCATGCGTGTAGCGCACGCTTTCTGTTGCCAACTGGTCGATGTTCGGCGTGGTTGCATAGCTGTCTCCGTAGCAGCCAAGTGCAGGACTCATGTCCTCGGCCGTAATCCACAGAATATTCGGCAGTGCCGCACCTGCCGACTGTGATAAAACGGCGATCATGAGTGCTGCTGCGACGAGTGGCTTCGTGAACAACAACACACGGCTTGGCGCGAATGTCGGTCGCCAACATCGGATGCAGACCAGCAGACTTCGAGCAGTTACTCGGAATGGATGGCGGTCGTGCCGCACTGGCGACTGGCACATGGAAAATCTACCTCAGGAATCTGGTGCGTAACACTCGACAAGGTGACTTCGCAGAGTAACTGGAATTGAGTTCATTGAAAGTGAACCGTACCAAACATCAGTTCACCACCGCACAGCAATGGCGTTTTCTCAGCTGGACTCCTGGTTGTACAGCGTCACATTCCTTGCGCGGCACGGCGCTAGCCGCGGGGACGAACCAAAAACACCGGCGGCTAGCGCCGTGCCGCTCACCAGTTACGCAAATGCCGAAGAATAATGGTTTTGAGCCACAAAGTAGCGATGTCCATTCAGTCTTTCCGAGCCCGGGCTTGTGCAACGGTAAACGTTGTTAGAATTGACCGGCGCAGTCGACCATCGCGACACTGCATGGCGATCACAGCTGACAGGCAGGACGATCGAGTTATTACCCCGCGACAACGATGTTTGAAATGACTGGATTAACGGATGATGTTTCCCCGAAGTGTGCTGCCGGTCACCATATTCGCATGCTGGGTATTTCTGCAGAACGCAGCTGTTGCAGGCAACTGGCTGTTCGTCTCACTGCTGCAGGAAAAAGCAATCGTCACCTTCGAACGTGACGTGGAGACCGGCAGGCTGATTCGCCGCGGACGTACGACGTGCCCGGCCGAGCCCGCGATCCTGAGTGCATCCGGCAATGGGGAGTTGTTATTCGTTTCGCTACGTTCAACAGGGCAATTGGCCAGCTACCGTATCAATTCGTCGACGGGCACTCTGAAACTGTTAAGCACGGTCAACGGCGGCGACGACCCGGCTTACCTGCAAACCGATCGCACCGGGCAATTTCTGTTTGCGGCGTATTACGCAGCTAATAAAGTCACCGTTCACCGAGTACTGCCCGACGGTCGGTTAAGCGATGCGCCATTGCAGACCGTGCCAACGGCGGCGCGGGCTCATGGAATTGCCGTGGGCACAAAAAACCACGCCGTGTTTGTGCCCCATACCGGGGCCAACAGGATTTATCAGTTTCAGTTCGATCCGAAACAGGGACGACTGCAGGCCGCCGAACCACCGTATCTGACCACTCCGGATTCACATCACCCGCGACATTTGATGCTGCATCCATCCGACCGCTGGGCCTATACCAGTGACGAAGCGGGGGACAGCATCAGCGTCTACGACGTCGACTCGAAGCAGGCAACGCTCAAACTGAAGCAAACCGTCAGCTCCATTCCGGCCGACTTTGACGGATCAAAGAACACCACCGCCCGCTGCGAAATCACTCCCAATGGACGGTTTATTTATGTCGCCAATCGTGGCCACGACAGCATCGCAGGTTTCGCAATTGACCAGAGCAGCGGCATGGTCAGGTCGCTGGGCCAGTTTTCCACCGAACCCACACCGCGTTCGTTCAGCATCTCGGCGGACGGGCGCTATCTTTATGCGGCCGGTCAGGCATCAGGCCGCCTGGTCGTCTACAGGATCGGTGAGACTGGGATTTTGGAGGATATCGGACGTTTCGAATCCGGTCCGGTTTCCTGGTCAGCATTGTGTGTTGACACCGCCGATTAGGCATAGAGAATCCGCATTCCACGGGCATCCCTCGGGTACCTTGTGTACCGAAGTCTTTGTCTTCCCACCAGCATGCCGCGTCAAACACGAAAAATGCTGGAATTCTATTACGGAGCGGTAAGCTCCGAGCAAACCGCTAGGGCGGCTAACGGCCAATCATGAGTTCACTTTCGTACACGGTCATTATCGGGCTTGAAGTTCATACCCAGCTGAAAACGAAGTCCAAACTCTTCTGCGGCTGCGCCAACGAGTTCAACCCGGACCATCCCAATACTCAGACCTGCCCGGTCTGCCTGGGGCTGCCGGGCGCTCTGCCCGTCATGAACCGTCATGCCTTCGACCTGTCACTCAAAACTGCTTTGGCACTGAACTGCAACATCCCGCTCTTCACCAAGTGGGATCGCAAGCAGTACTACTATCCCGATCTGCCCAAGGCCTATCAGATCAGCCAGTTCGACCTGCCGTTCAGTGAACATGGCTGGTTGGAAATCACAAACGACAAAGAAGACGGCCCGATTCGTCGCATCAATATCACTCGTGCCCACCTTGAAGAAGACGCGGGCAAGAACGTGCACGATGAAAGTGGGCGCGGCGGAGACAGTTGCGTTGATCTGAATCGCACGGGGACCCCACTATTGGAAATCGTCAGCGAACCAGATCTGCGATCGGCGTCGGAAGCACGTCGATATCTGGAAGAAATGAAAACGCTGCTGCTGTTCATCGGAGTATCTGACTGCAACATGCAGGAAGGCTCACTGCGCTGCGACGCCAATATCAATCTTCACATTCACAACGACGATGGCAGCACGACCGCCACACCGATCGTCGAACTGAAAAACATGAACAGTTTTCGCAATGTCGAAATGGCGATCGACTACGAAGTGAAACGGCAGCACAAGGAATTCCAAAAAACCGGCAAGACCATCGACGATGCCTCCAAGGTAACTCGAGGCTGGGACGCGGAACGGAGTATCACCTTCGCTCAACGTGAAAAAGAAGATGTGTCCGATTATCGATTCTTCCCCGACCCCGACCTTGTACCGGTCGTACTGACGGAATCAGAAATTGAAGCGGTGCGTCAGGCATTGCCGGAAACCCCGGCTGTCAAACGCGATCGTTTTCAGGCTGAACATGGGCTAACAGAATACGATGCCTCCGTCATCATTGGTCAGGGGCCGGAAATCACCGCCTACTTCGAGGCCGTTGTATCCGCCTGTGGCGATGGAAAGATTACGGCCAACTGGGTCACACAGGATGTGTTACGAGACCTGAATGCAAGTGAATCGGGTGTTGACGATTTCTCGATTACGTCAGACATTCTGGGCACGCTTTTGAAGTGGATCACCGGCGATCGACTGACCAACAAGAGCGCACGCGAGGTGTACGCATTGTTGAAGCAGACGGCGGAATCGGGCGGTGCGATTTCAATAACAGAGGTGGAAACGCTGGCAGCAGAGCGAGAAATCGTACGGGACACGGGTGCTCTGGAAGCCGCCATCACGGCGGCCATCGCCAGTCGACCGGATGCTGTTGATGATGTGAAGGCCGGAAAACTTCAGGCGGTCGGACCGATGATGGGCATGGTCATGAAACAGGTGGGCGGGGCCGACCCAAAGGAAGTCCGTGAGATGCTGATCAAAATGATTAAGGAATCCTGATAACGGAATGGCCCTCAACCTCGATTCGAACCTTCACAGTAAAGAGAAAACTCCGCTGCCACGGGTCGCTGCAATAATGCTCAACCTGGACAGTCGTGTTCGCGAAAGACATCAATGAGCCACCCCATCTTCATGCCGCGGGAAGAGTACATCGAACAGGAGTACTTCTTTCGCGTCTATCGCGAACGGCTGCAGGAAAACATCCCGTCACAGGACATTCTGAAGACGGTTCACGAAGAGATTCTCAGCACCACTCGCCTGCCGATGGCAGTCGACTTTATGCGTGCCGAAATTCTACACAGCGGACGCAGCGGTGACGCCATGGTTCGGCTGCCGCACTATTTCACTCCCTTTCAATGCTTTGTGATTGCGCGTGCCGAAGATGACGTATCGCGATTCGAGCTGATCACCGGCCTGCAGATTCTTGAACGCGAGGCGAAATATCGGGCTGGCAGTGCAACGATGGCTGGAAGTTTCGTCTATCAATTTGAATGCATCGTCAGAAACCGGCTGGGGTACGGCGACGGGTTACGGGCCATGGCAAACGATCCCTGCTTCAACGAAGACTGGAAGAAGTGGATTGTCGACCTCAACAATCAGCTGGGGGCCAACGAGCTGTCAGCGATCGTCTACCGGGCGTCAGAACATTATCTGACTCGTCGAAGGTCCCGTCCGGGAGCGGAACCTGAGGAAGAAGACACTTCTGTCTGGCTGTTTGGAGAGCAGGAAGGTCGCATTGCCCGAGCGAATATGGGCCGAGACCCGATGTACTTCTTCGCGGCACTGCAAAGACAGTTGAACTATCCGCAGGTGCCGTTATCCCGAAAAGTCGTTGACGAAAAACTATCGCCGTTTTTGGAATCCCGTCTGGTCAGACTCGAACAACGGCTGAAGATCGTCGAACTGGAGCAAAAAGGTGGCATCGACCTGACGAAGTTTTACAAGAAAGAGAACGAAATCGGGAATGGCAACGGCGCACTGGACAACTGAGTGGTTCGTTCCGGGGGCAGTCACGCCGGACGTCATCCGTGCGATTGCTTGCTTGCAATGAATAAGTGGATGCATCGCGTGACAAAACGAACTTGCCTGACGATCGTCAGTTGTTGGCTCAGCTGAACGATCGACGTCCTTTCCTCGGAAAGCACTGCTTCTCCGAAGCGGTGGCAAAACAAAGCAAGACTCCCACCCCTGATGCCATCGTCTACGTGGTCACGGTCTTACCGCTGCGTCGGCGTTCCTCTGGCTCTGCTTACAGCGAATTTCGCTGAAGCATGGCCGCAGGTGAAATCACTGCCAATAACCGGCGGCTAGCGCCTTGCCGCTCACAGGAACAGATGTGTCCGGCCAGACTGCTAAGCCAGAATATCCGTGGCGACGCGTCCGGCGACGTCCGTCAGGCGGAAATCGCGACCGGCGTACCGGAATGTCAGACGTTCGTGATTCAGGCCCAGCAGATGCAGCAACGTGGCGTGCAGGTCGTGGACGTGCATCTTGTTTTCGGCAGCGTAGTAACCATAGTCGTCGGTGGCTCCGTAAGCGTAGCCGCCTTTGACCCCGGCACCCGCCATCCACATTGTGAAACCATGAGGATTGTGGTCGCGACCGTTGGTCCCCTGAGCCGTCGGCGTGCGACCGAATTCTCCGCCCCACAACACCAGCGTATCTTCCAGCAACCCACGTGCCTTCAGATCGGACAGCAATCCGGCAATCGGCTTGTCCACTTCTGACGCATTCTTTGTGTGACCGTGGTACAGATTGGAGTGCTGATCCCACTGCACCTCGCTGTCGCTGTGAGTCACCTGCACGAAACGCACATCGCGTTCAAGAAAACGCCGAGCCATCAGGCACTGTCGACCGAAGTCCTCGGTAACGGCATTGTCCATGCCGTAAAGTTTCTGCGTGGCCGCCGATTCTCCCGACAAATCCTGAACTTCCGGCATCGCCGACTGCATACGAAATGCCAGCTCGAACGAATTCAGCCGTCCTTCGAGCGCCTGATCTCGTCCGGTCACTTCCAAATGATCCCGGTTCATTTCTCTGATCAGATCCAGCTGCCGGCGCTGTGCCAACGGCGAAATTCGATCGTTTCGAATGTGCTTGACGGTGGCGTTGACTGCAGCAAGGCTGGCATTGCCGATCGGAGTCCCCTGACAGTGAGCAGGCAAAAATGCAGAGCCCCAGTTGTTCACGCCACCATGTGCCAGAGTGGGACAGATGGTTACGAAGGCGGGAAGGTTCTGATTCTCTGTTCCCAGACCGTAGATCACCCACGACCCCATGCTGGGCCGCACAAACTGATCCGTCCCGGTGTGCAGCTTCAATAGCGCGCCACCGTGAGCCGGGTTGGTTCCGTGCACAGACCTCAGCATACATAGATCGTCGACGTGCTGAGCAACATGAGGAAACAACTCGCTGACAGGCAGCCCACTTTCGCCGTAGCGTTTGAATTTCCACGGAGACTTCAGCAGGTTGCCCTGCGCAGCAAACGTGACTCGAGGCAGATCGAACGGCAACGGTTTCCCGTTGTCTCGCGTCAGCAGCGGTTTGGGATCAAACGTGTCAACATGAGATGGTCCCCCCTTCATGAACAAGAACACAACGCGCTTCGCTCGAGCTGCGATTTGCGGCAGTTGTGGAACCAATGGGCCCGTCGACACAGACGGCTGTGCCTGGTCAGCCGCCGACTCCCTGCCCAGCAACGCAGACAACGCCACGTGACCAAAGCCCACGGCTGACGTCTTCAGCAGTTGGCGGCGTGTTTGCACTTCCGGACCAGACAACATGACTACCTCACATAAATGAATTCGTTGCTGGCAAACAGACTCTGACAGAATACGGCCCATGCCTGCTGTCGCCCGGTTTCGTCAACTCCCGTGGCACCGATCGACTGCGAGGTCAGTTCGCCGATGAATGCGATCGCACGTTGAATTTCGTCCTCGGACGGAAGACGCCCCACCGTCCGTTCATAGGCCATTTCCACGCGTTCAATATCATCCATGCCGCGTTCCAGCAACGTCGAGGCCATGCTGCTGGCGGAATCCATCACCAGATCGGAGTTCATCATTAGAAGCGCCTGAGGAGCGACCACCGTAGAAGCGCGGTGCCCCGTCGGCATGGTTGGATCGGGAAAGTCGAATTGAGCAAACAGCGAGTATAGATTGTTGCGAATCACCGGCAGGTACATAGCACGCCGCAGGCTGTCATATTTGGTGTGATCCACCGATGTGTGATTGAAGACAAACTGTCGATTTCGAAGCGGCACCGTCTTGCCACCGATGCTTGTATCCAGCCGGTCAGAAACAGCCAGCACGGAATCGCGAATCTGTTCGGCTTCCAGTCGTTGCAGACGAAACTTCCACAGCAACAGGTTTTCCGGATCCACGTCTGCGGGACCTGTCGCAGCAACTGCGTGCCGTTTTTCAGCAGGATGAATCGACGCCATCTGGTACGTGTTGGAAGAAAGAATCAGCCGATGTTGATCCTTCACGGACCAGCCGGAAGCCATGAATCGGTGGGCCAGCCAGTCCAGCAGTTCCGGATGCGACGGACGATCACCAAGTCGGCCGAAGTTTTCGGTCGTGCCAACGATACCGCGGCCGAAATGCCAGCTCCAGACACGATTCACGAAGACTCGGGCCGATAATGGGTGCTGAGTGCTTGACATCCACCGAACCAACTCCAGTCGACCGCTTTGACCGGCCGGAAGCACAGGCCGCACCGTTGATGTCCGCATGACTTCGGGGAACTCACGAGTCACCGGCTTACCGAGATTCAGGTGACTGCCGCGAATGTGAATCGGCAGACTGCTCAGGATCGTCTGTTCACCAACTCCCATCGACGCCGGTTCGTCAGGAGCGTTGCTTTCCAGAATTCGAGCCTCGTCTTCCAGTCGGTAGTATTCTGCCAGAGTCTCCGCGCCAAAGGCAAACTCCACTTTCGGCGGAACGGCAAGAAATCCCGACAGGTCGTGCACAGCCGCTCGCGCTGCTTTCAACCGCGCGTCGGTCAGCGTCTTTTGTGGAGGATCCATTTTTTGCGCGGCCGCATACGCCGTTTCGGCTTCCGCAAACACAGTACGAAAATGTTTATCGATGCCATCAACGTCGTCCGCAGCCGCCAACCTGTGCCACTGGCTGAAGAACGGATCGTCCTGGTTGTATTCCAGGTGAAGTCGACAGTGATGCAGAATTCTGGGATGCAGTCCGAGTGGTGCGGCGATCGCTTCGACCATGGCCAATGGAGCGGACGGTTCGAACTTCGTGGCGGCCACAAGATACTCGGTCGCTTTTGCCCGGGCTTCGCCCCGCAGTTTGACGATCGCTTTGGACTTAAACGATGCCGCCGCACTTTTCTTCTTCGCGATCTCAGCGTCAATCTCCTTCAGCCTGGCCTTGTCCTCCTCCGTAGCAAACGAATGCTGATGCCAGTGTTTAATGACTCCGGTCTTCGTGTCTGCAAACGTTCGTGTGCTCTTAAAAATGGCTGCCAGAGCGTAGTAGTCAGTCTGTTTGAGCGGGTCGAATTTGTGGTCGTGGCAGCGAACACATCCGAACGTCATACCCAGAAATGCCTTGCCAGTGGTGTCCAGCTGCTCGTCAATGGTATCCATGACGAGCTTTTCCATGTCCGGTTCCGCCAGCACTTTTGCACCAAGCACCAGAAATCCGGTGGCTATCTTAGTTTCCTGATTTGCTTCGGGCAGCAGGTCACCGGCAATTTGTTCGACCATAAAACGGTCGAACGGTTTGTCGTTATTAAACGCGTCGACAACATAGTCGCGATAGCGCCAGGCAAGGCCAAAGGCGAGGTTCTCGTCCAGACCGTTGGAATCCGCGTAGCGAGCAACATCAAGCCAGTGTCGTCCCCAGCGCACACCGTAGTGCGGCGACTGCAGCAGTCGCTCCATCACTTTGTTGAAAGCCTCGTCGGATTCGTCCGCCAGAAACGCGGCGACTTCCTCTGGCGTCGGCGGAAGTCCGATCAGATTATAGGTGATTCGACGGATCAAAGTGCGCTTGTCGGCAGCCGGTGCCGGACGCAGCCCACTGGCTTCCAGCTGTGCCAACACGAATGCGTCAACCGGATTCTTTACCCATGATGCCTCTTTGACGTCAGGAATCGCCGGATTGGCCACAGGCCTGAAGGACCAGAACTTCCGTCCGTCGTCAATGCTCATGCCAGTCGGACCGGTCTCAGTGTTGCTCACGGCTTCGATCCGCGGATCCGGCGCACCCATGGCCACCCAATTCTCCAGCACCGCAACCAGAACAGGCGACAGGGCGTTCTTCGGCGGCATCTGCAGATCACGGTTCTTGTAACGGATCGCTTCTATCAGCAGACTCTTTTCGGGATCACCGGCAACAAGTGAAGGGCCTGTGTCACCACCCTGCATAACCCCCGCCCTGAAATCCAGCCGCAGACCACCGTTTACTTCGCCGGCGGAATGGCACTCGTAACAATGTTCCACCAGAATCGGCCGGACACTCTTTTCAAAGAATTCGAGTGCGGCACCATCCAGAACAACGTCGTCAGCGCAAGCCGATGTCGCCAAACACGCAAACAGAGCAAGGCCTGCAAGGCGGAATGTGGATTGTGTGGTGGGAGGAAAAGGCGGACGTGGCATAGTTATACCTTGGCCCAAATTGTAAGCCCCGCTCGCCGCAAACGCGACTGTGAATGTCCGATCCCCGATAATGAACACCCGGATGCTGACATTTCACTGCAGCACAGCCCGCGCCGTTGGCGCATAACGTTCAACCGGGCTTGCTGTACGCGAGTCTCCCTTTGCTGATCGCGGGTCTCCCGCACCCGCACCCGGCTGACCGAAGGTCTCACCTGCACGGCAAGCACTACGCAATGGCAGTACGGAGACCTGCGGTCGAACAAAGGACGAGGTCCGGAGACGTGCGCCCAGCGCGTACTTGCGCGGAGGTATCAGGGGACTTACGTCCCCCGCTCGCCCTGCACGCCGCATCCGGTCGGCTTCGGCGGAAATTGCCGCGTAGCTTGCCTGACCCTAAGTTTGGCAGCGGTGATTCGGCGCAGAAGGTCAAACGCGGGTTCTCGTGCATGCGGATCAAGCTACGATTCCTCACGATCCGAATTCCTGCTACCGCCAACACTGCGTCATGGCTGCTTATCGCGAACACATCACCGTCAGCGGGACGCTGGGCATTGCCTATGCGTTTGCCGCGGTGTTTGCGCTGGGGTTCTCAATGACTCAGGCCATGATTGCGGCGATTCTGACATGGATTGCCGGCATGCTGCCGGATATGGATTCGCAAAGTGGCAAACCCGTCCGGGAGCTGTTCGGAGTGACGGCCGCTCTGGCACCGTTGCTGTTGCTGCAGCATACGAATCAGCTGGGCGTCAGCGGCGATCGCGTGATGTTGTTTGCGCTGCTGCTGTACGGCGGAGTCCGATATGGTGGAGCGGCAGTGCTGGGAAAACTGACCGTGCATCGCGGCATGTTTCACAGCATCCCGGCACTGGTCATCGCCGCCGAAGTAACGTTTCTGACGTACCACAGCCCTGATCTCCGAGTTCGCTTGCTGATGGCGATGGGGGTAGCCCTGGGCTTTATGTCTCATCTGGTACTGGACGAAATGTACAGCGTGCAGTGGGATGGGGTCCGGATCAAACTGAGCAAATCGGCTGGCAGCGCTGTGAAATTCTTCGGCAAAGACGCGCTGCCGAATGGCGTGGCTCTCGGACTGATGATGTTTCTGACGTACGCCAGCCTGACGTCAGCCGGCATCCTGAAAGCTCCTAATCAGGAACCTGCCCCGGAGATGCTGGAGCTGACCGGAACGCTGGATGACGCTCCCGCTTTTCGCATGGCTGATGAACCGACGGATTCGGTGTATCGCTAGCGGCGGTGCGTGACCGGCTTTCAATGATCGTTCAACCACAGACACGAGTTGTGTATCGATCGGAAGAAAGTCATCCCGTTTGCTGCACACCCTGCGATTGACGGTTGAATTGCCGCAGTCCCGGCCTAATCTGTGCGAATTCATCGAGTCCCGGTCTATTTGAAAGGCCGGATCTCTTTGCGGCAACAATCAACAATCGCGATATTCAGACAGAGGTTTTCGTTATGGACGCAAAGATCGTCCTGTTGCCGGGTGACGGCATTGGTCCCGAAATTGTGGCTCAGGGTAAGCGAGTCCTTGAAGCCATCGCAACAAATTTCGGGCACACGTTCGCTATGGCGGAACACCCCATTGGTGGCAATGCCATCGACGACTTTGGTGACCCGTTGCCACAGCCCACAATCGACGCCTGCAAAGATTCGGATGCCATTCTTCTGGGTGCCGTCGGCGGTCCGAAATGGGATGATCCGACAGCCAAGACACGCCCCGAAGTCGGGCTGCTGAAGATCCGTCAGGAATTGGGGCTGTTTGCCAACCTGCGTCCGATCAATACGTTTGACGAACTGGTCGATGCTTCGCCGTTGCGACGTGAGATCGTCGCCGGCACAGACATCCTGTTCTTTCGGGAACTCACCGGTGGCATCTACTTTGGCGATTCCGGACGTCGCCCGCACGAATCCGGAGAAGAAGCGTACAACGAAATGGTGTACTCGACCGGCGAAGTCGAACGCATCGTACGTTTGGCAGCGGCCGCCGCCAAAGAGCGTCGCGGCAAGCTTACGTCCGTTGACAAGGCCAACGTGCTGGAAGTTTCACGACTGTGGCGTCAGGTGGCAGGACGAGTGGTCAAGGAAGAGTTTCCCGAAATCGAATACGAGGTTGTTCTTGTCGACGCGATGGCCATGCATTTGATTTCGCGGCCGAAGGATTTTGATGTTGTTGTCACCGGCAACATGTTCGGCGACATCCTGACCGACGCGGCATCCATGCTGCCTGGATCATTGGGCCTGCTTCCATCGGCATCGATCGGCAGCGACGGCCCGGGTTTGTACGAACCGATCCACGGTTCTGCCCCCGACATTGCTGGCCAGAACGTCGCCAATCCACTGGCAACATTTCTGGCGGCAGCCATGCTGCTGCGGCACTCGCTGAATTTGAACGAAGAAGCTGAAGCGATTGAATCAGCCGTGTCAGCGACGCTGCAGTCCGGCCATCGCACCAAAGACATCGCAGCGGGCGGGACGTCGATTTCCACGACAGTGATGGGCGACCTTGTGGTTCAGCAGCTGGGCTAATGCGGAAACACGTGGGCCAGACACGCAGGATCGCGATGCCCACCCAGCGCATGTGTGCCACTGGCGCTGCCAGTGCCTTGAGCCTCACGAAAACACTGGCGAAGCCAGTGGCACACAACCCCTCATTTAATCACCGACATGGCGGCAGTGCAGGTGGCCGGCCAACAAAAACTGGCAGCCGGCACGATGTCGAACGTGCGAACGAATCAGGGGACTGACGTCCTCCGCTCGCCAATCATAAGGCGAGCCGGGTACGTCAGTGCCCGGTTCCTAAGCAACATCAACCAGTCGCGGTAGAAACAGACGCACTCAATTCAGCGCTGACGCAGGCAGCAGGACTTGTACTTTTTTCCGGAACCGCAGGGACACGGATCGTTGCGACGGGGCGTGGCATCACTGCGCGGTGTGGCAGCGTCAGCGGTGGTCGCTGTCGTGGCTGAGCGCTGCTCCATGATCAAAGCTGCCGGTCGGCGACTTTTGACCAAAGCGGCCATCTGCTGCATGGCCGGATCCACGTGATTGAAGAATTTTCGATAGCCGGCACACAGAAAGTTCAGGCCGTCCTGGCCGTCGGGCGTCTGCAGAAAACGATTCTTGGGACATTCTCCGTTGCAGGCGTTACGAACCTCGCAGTCCAGGCAGTACTGCGGCAGAGTGTTCAGTTTGGCGTCGCCAAAGGCCTGCTGTCGCCCTGAGTTCACCAGATCTTCCAGCGGAACGAAGTTCAGATTGCCCAGCCGGTAATCCGGCTCGACGTAGTGGTCGCAGCTGTACACGTCGCCGTTGTGTTCCATCGCCAAAGCTCGCCCACACGTACGCCGGAAGACGCACAACGACGGTTCCACGCCCACCCATGCACTGAGTGCCTGGTCGAAGATCTGCACGAACATCCGACCGACGTCGCGTTGAATCCATTCGTCAAAGACGTCACACAGAAAGCTGCCAAATTGTTCCGGCAAAACGCTGCGAGAACTAACGGCGCTGGCAGCCGCGTCAAAGGCTGTGAATTGGTCGGCGGTGACAGCCTGACCTTCGGCATGTCGGCCCACACCGGATCGTTCCACAATCGGGATAAATTGCAGGTACTGACAACCCACGTCTCGCAGGTAACGATAAATGCGTGCGCCGTGATCACCGTTCAGACGATTCACGACGACCAGTGCATTGAACTCAACACCAAATTTCTTCAGCTTCCTGATCGCAGCAATGACTTTGGCATGACTGCCCTGGCCTTGATGGTCTATTCGGTAGGCATCGTGCAAATCGGCGGGGCCGTCGATGGACAGACCGATCAGAAACCCGTTCTTCAGGAAGAAGCGGCACCAGTCGTCGTCCAGCAGAATTCCATTGGTCTGCAGCGTGTTGGTAATTTTCATGCCCGGTCGAGCGTACTGCTGCTGGATTTCGACGCAGTGTTCGAAGAACTCCACGCCCAATAGAGTTGGCTCGCCGCCCTGCCAGGCAAAGGTGACTTCCGCGGTTCCGGGCGGCTGAGCGTCAATGTACTGGCGGATATACGATGCCAGGCAATCGTCGGCCATCTTCCATTTGTTGCCCTTTGGATAAAGCTCCTCTTTGTGCAGGTAATAGCAATACGTGCAATCCAGGTTGCAGATCGGCCCGATGGGCTTGGTCATCACATGGAAGGGCTGATCCGTGAACTGAGCCGTCAGACTTGGTGTCTGGTTGGACATGCCGTGAGAAAACTTGCGGTTTGTGGTGAGAATGGGCTGGAGCAGCGGATGTTAACGCATAGACTGCAATTACACCGCCGATGAGCTCTGTGCGTGCCCGAAACCGGTGAATTTGATTCAGAATACCATGAAACCCAACAGCAGTCTGCTGTCGCGAATACTGCACTCAGCGTCAGAACTTATTAACTATCGGGCGTCCCTGGCTCGGATTCGTTTTCAGGAAGGCGAGTCTCACGTCCGTGAATCGTCGGAACAGGGCCTGTTGCGCCGCCGCTTGCGAGCCAGCGCGATGGTCCTGCTGATGGCAAAGGTGGCGATTACTATTCGTACGATGGCGCTGTCCGGCTCGCCCGACTGGCTGGATTGCCTTATTTTCCTGGGATTACTGTTGGCCTCCGCATGGCTCTACAGCCCACGGAATGTTTCTGCGCTCTGGTTGCGGACTATCGAAACTTTGATGTTTCTGGGAGTGTCGCTGCAACTCGGCCTGCATTTGCACGAAGACCTGCGGCACTACGCAACAGTTCAGACCACGACCGCGGAAGAAAACACGGGGGCGGCCGTAGCATTCGTGACGGCCGTGAAAGACCAGATCATCGCCACATTTGGTTTGATGATGATCTACGGTATGTTTATTCCGAACACTCCGCGACGCGCAGCGCTGATGGTGTTTCTGATGGCGATCACTCCAGCCGTCGTCATCGGCCTCCATGAATCATCCATTGCCGCGATTGAAACGTTTCGCATCGAGCACATCGCTTCTGCCGGGCTGTTCTCGGGTAACCTGCTGGCCCTGGCCGTGGGAGCCGGCTGTGCCATCTACGGCACGGCAATTATGAATCGCTGGAGAAGTCGTGCCCTGGAGGCAGAACAGCTGGGGCAGTACCGCCTGGGAGAAAAAATCGGCAGCGGGGGAATGGGCGACGTGTATCTTGCGGAACACCGACTGCTGAAACGATTGTGCGCCGTCAAACTCATTCGCAGCGAACTGTCGGAAGATCCGGTCATCCTGAAACGTTTTCAGCGCGAAGTCCAGACGACGGCAACTCTGACGCACTGGAACACGGTGCAGGTATTTGACTACGGCCAGATGACTGACGGCACGTTCTTTTATGTTATGGAACACCTGCACGGAAAGAATCTGAAGCAGGCGGTCACGGAATTCGGACCAATGCCGGAAGATCGGGTAATCTTTATTCTGCGACAGATCTGCAACGCTCTGCGAGAAGCGGCGGCTCGAAAACTGGTCCATCGCGACATCAAACCCAGTAACGTGTTCCTGGCACACGTCGGCGAGCGTTTTGATGTTGTGAAGCTGCTGGACTTTGGGTTGGTGCGGCCGCTCACGTCCACAGCGGATGCGGAATTGTCAGTCGTCAACGACATCAAAGGATCGCCACGCTACATGTGCCCCGAACAGGCTCAGGGAATCTCGCCGGATACCCGTGGAGATTTATATTCACTCGGAGCAGTCGCCTATTTTCTGTTGACCGGTCGTCCGCCGTTTGACCTGGAAAACACGCTGAAACTTGTGATTGCCCACGCTACGCAGGTGCCGCCAACATTCAGTGAAATCGGCGCAGATATCAGTCCGGAATTGAGTGCCGTTGTCATGCGTTGTCTGTCAAAGCTGCCGGAAGATCGTTTTCAGTCACCCGATGAAATGCTGGACGCGCTGGAGGTCCTTCCGCTGGCGGAAAACTGGAACTGGCGACTCGCCGAAGCCTGGTGGAAGGAACACTTTTTCGATTGCCTGCGAAAACCAGAGGCCTGCACGGACGAGACTGAGACAACCACCGACAATCACAACGACGAAGCTCTTGAGGAGACAATCGTCAGTGTGCAACGGTAACCTGAGCTTGCACTCTGCTGTACGCGGGTCTCCCGACCCCGCACAATTCGGCTGACCGCAGGTTTCCTCTGCGGGGCACGCACTGCCAGCGACAGCAGAAGAGACCTTCGGTCAGTCCAACGACGGGGTCAGGAGACCCGCGCCGAGCTTTCGAACTTGCAAAGAAACAGGCGGAAAACCTCTCTTATGAATCTCAACGCAATTCCGGAATGCTGGCGCGATACGCTGAAAGACGACCTTGCATCGCCGGTATTTCAGCAACTGCAGGACTTCGTAGCGCGCGAACGAAAAGCGAGTCCCGTGTTTCCTCAGGCAGATGACGTGTTCAACGCGCTGACAATGACACCACTTGCAGACGTCCGTGTTCTTATTCTCGGGCAGGACCCGTATCACGATGACAATCAGGCTCATGGGATGAGTTTCTCTGTCAGACGCGGCGTGAAGATCCCGCCGTCACTCCGCAACATCTACAAAGAGCTGAACAGTGACCTCGCCATTCCAGCGGCCACGCACGGGTGTCTGGAATCATGGGCTCGGCAGGGAGTCCTGCTGCTGAACACTGTCCTGACTGTGCGGGCTCACGAGCCGAATTCCCATCGCAAACGCGGCTGGGAAGACTTCACGACTCGGGTCATTGAATGCGTGAACGAACTGCCGTCGGTGGCGTTTGTGCTGTGGGGCAAGCCTGCTCAACAGAAGACATCTTTGATTCACCAGCGGCACCTGCTGATCCAGAGCCCCCATCCATCACCGCTGTCGGCGCGGCGTGGTTTTTTCGGAAGTCGCCCGTTTTCACAAATCAACGAATTCCTGAAATCACACGATCAGCCGCCGATTGACTGGCGCGTGGACGAGAAGTCGCTACAGTAGGGCGTCTTTGAAATTGAAAAAGTGGCGTTCTATATCGACGTCGCCATCCTGATTCCTGCCGCGAGAAAGCCATGAAATCCTTCCTGATCTGCACTGCACTGCTGTTTATTGTTACTGCGTCCGCTGTTGCCGACGAGAAGAAAGCGAAGCCAGCTGACCTGAAACCCACGCACGCTAACGCTTCGTACGGACCGGACAGGATGAATGTCGTCGATTTCTGGCAGGCGGAAGGCGACGGACCGCGGCCGTTGATGGTCTATATACACGGCGGTGGCTGGATCGGCGGTGACAAGAAACGCTCGCCGTCTCAGGTCCAGCCATTTCTGGACAAAGGAATTTCTTATGCGGCCGTGAACTACCGATTGACGGGACAGGCGTCGTTGCCGGCACCTGTGCATGATGCGGCACGAGCCATTCAGTTCCTCCGATCCAAAGCGGCCGAATGGAATATCAGAAAAGACCGCATCGCTCTGACCGGCGGCAGTGCCGGAGCATGCACGTCAATGTGGCTGCTGTTGCACGATGATCTTGCTGACCCAAAGTCCGATGATCCCGTGCAGCGAGAATCAACGCGAGTCACCGCCGCGGCCGTGGCGGGAGGACAGACGTCCATCGATCCTCGACAGATTGAGCCGTGGCTGGGCCCCAACGTGCTGAAGCACAATATGATCAACATGGCTGTGGGCGAAAAAACAATCGCCGGTGCATTGAAGAACTATGACAAACATCGGGCACTGTACATTGAATTTTCACCCTACAATCACCTGACCAAAGATGATCCTCCTCTATTGATGACGTACAGCAACAACATGAAACTTCCGTCGGAAAGTGCCGGGCACGGAATTCACCATCCGGTTTATGGCGTCAAGATGAAGGAAAAGGCCGACAAACTTGGCCACGAGTGTCATCTGCTGATTAAGGGCGTCTCTGAATCGAAAGACTACACGTCAGCTAATGGATTCCTCGTCGACAAACTTCTGGCTCCGTAGAGAGTTTCTGCACGCCGCACCTTGACGCAGAAGTCGCCGTCATGGCCGTCGAAAAGCATGTGCTGCACAAGCGAGAACTTTGCAGCACGGACATCCGCCGACGCCGTACAAATGGGAACTGGACGTAGAGACTCAGGCCGAGGTCGACCGGCTGCTGGCCATGCTGGAAACAGAAGTCGGTCGTGACAGAATGCTGGCACAGCATGCGTCCAGCCCACGTGCAGCTTCGGACAGTGCTGCAGAAGACGTTTCCCACGCCTTCACTGTTGACCCGGTGGGGAAGAGCTCGCATGCCCTGTAGCGCGAGTGTTCTGGCGCAGAGCGGCCCGACAACAGCGGCAAGCGGAAACCGAGCGGCTTCGCGACGTCACAACGATGCCAAATCTTCGCCACAAAATGAAGAATTCCGGGCCCTTCGAGGAATCATCCGACGGACTGTCGTGAATTTGTGGAATGGCGCCTTTGACTCCTGGTCAAATTATCTCGCACGGACAGATCTCCAGTTGCATCTTGAGTCTCCGTCCCTAAGAATAATGCCGCGCGTCCGCTCACGGTACGCGTTCGTCGCCCCCTTCGTCAGTGTTTCCGACGGTACTGCTTTCTGACAGGAGCCTCCATGCGTCACGTGTTCGCTTCGATCTTCCTTAGTCTTGTTGTTGTTCATTCCGGGATCAGTTTCGGTCAGGAAAAAAAGAAGCCGCCGGCCAGCAAGGTTCCGCGAGGGACCGGTACCGTAGAATGGGGGCCTGTGGCCAAAGTCAGCGGCGAACGCCGATTCGACGTACGCGATTCGGCAAAAAAGATCGACAGCCTGATCGAAGCCGGCTACCGCAAAAACAGTATCACTCCAAATGCGACCTTGAAGGATTCGTTGTTCTGTCGCCGCGCCTACCTGGAAATCGCCGGCCGCGTGCCGCTGTTGCAGGAGATTGGCAAATTCGTTCAGAGCAAGAATCCTCGCAGACGCGAGTTGCTGATTGACGAACTGCTGGGGTCTCACGATTACGTCAGCCATATGTATAACTACTGGGCCAACATACTTCGGCTGCAGGACCATCCGATCAACAACAATCAGCTGGCTCAGCCTTACCACGAGTGGATCAAGGACAGCATTCGCGAAAACAAGCCGTACGATGAATGGGTGCATGAGATGCTGACGGCGGAAGGCCGGATCTGGGAGAACCCGGCAGTTGGGTTTGTGATGCGTGATTCCAATATGGAACTCGACGCGGTTGACAACATGGTGCAGGTTTTTCTGGGGACTCAGATCGGCTGCGCTCAGTGCCACGACCACCCGTTCGATAAGTGGACTCAACGTGAATACTACGAGATGGCGGCCTATTGGTTCGGCACTCGTACACGAACAAACACCCGTGACAAGAAACGGTTCACCAAGGGCAACCCGCTCGGTCGGCTTCGCGCTGAACTCAAGAAGATGGATCCGGATGCCAACACCGGCGGAACCTTCAGCCGTGTCGTCAACGCGAATCTGTTTGAAGTCTGGGAAATGAAGCGAGCGCTGAAGCTGCCTCATGACTATCAGTACGATAACGGCAAACCTCATCAGGTGGTCAGCATGAAGCCAATCTTCGGTGAGGCGGAAGAAGTCGTGAACGGCAAATCACCCCGACGGATTCTGGCTGACTGGATGACCAGCAAAGAGAATCCTCGATTCGCAAAAAACATTGCTAACCGGATGTGGCAGAAGGCATTTGGCATCGCCCTGATTGAGCCCGCCAACAATATCCAGGACGACAGCGAGGCCATGAATCCCGAGTTGATGGATTTTCTGACCGACGAACTCGTCCGGCTGGACTTTGACGTCCGCGAACTGCAGCGAATCATTTTCAATACGAGGACATGGCAGCGGGAGGCAACTTCGAAGGACATTGATTTGTCGGAGACGTACTATTTTCCCGGCCCCGCTTTGCGTCGCATGACGTCCGAACAGATCTGGGATTCACTGATCACACTTGCGGTCTACAACCCAAAGTCATTCACGCGTCCATCCATGGACAATGTGGCACAAACAATCAACATGGATCTGGATAAGGTATCCGCCGGCGATGTGCTGAAGGTGGCAGAGGACTTCAATGGCAAGTTCAGTGCGGGTGCACAGCGAAAGACAACCCGCGCACGAAATTCCTACAAGGGAATGACACTGGCACGAGCTTCGGAATTGCCGACGCCGCTGCCTCCGGAACATTTCCTGCGTCAGTTCGGGCAGAGTGATCGTGAACTGATGGAAAGTTCCAGCCGCGATGGCAGCGTGAGTCAGGTGCTGACGATGTTCAACGGTGAAATCACTCACATGATGCTGGAAAAAGGGAGCGTTATCTTCGACACAGTGATGAGAGCTCCGTCAGTCACTGACAGAATCAACGGGATCTTTTACAGCGTCCTGTGTCGGGCACCGAGGAAGAACGAAGCGGGCGTCGCCAGCGACGAGATCAAGTCGGCCGGCAATGCCGGCTACGGAAATGTGATCTGGGCTTTGATTAATACGAAAGAGTTTCTGTTCATCCAGTAACGCCGTCTTCGGCGGTTTATGCGAGCTGCCGCTCGGAAACGGCTGGTCCGTTGCCATGGTCACTAAGTCGACTTGACGACAGCGTGCATTCATGTACAGAAACAGCGAACGGCCGAAACAATCATCCATCCACGGAGTACATAATCATGCGAAATCCACATTCACGTCTGGACGGCGTTTCTCGCCGTCGCTTCATTGAATCAATCGCGAAGACGGCATTCGGAGTCAGCGTCGTACCTGTTTCCGAAGTTCTGTTTGGCTCGGCAGCACAAGCCGCTGTGGCGGCCGCTCCGGGGAAAAAAGCGGAGCATGTGATCTATCTAATGATGAATGGGGCGATGAGTCACATCGACACATTTGACCCGAAACCGGATAAGGAAGAAGGTGGCGAAACCAAAGCCATTCAGACATCAGTGCCGGGATTGTCGATCGGCGAACACCTGCCAACACTCGCTTCGAAGATGGACCAGCTGGCCATCATTCGATCCATGACGACCGAAACCGGTGCTCACGAGCAGGGTCGTTATTTGATGCGGACCAGTTATAAAAAGATTGGCACGATCCGACATCCGTTCATGGGGTCCTGGCTGACGCACTTTGAAGGCAAAATGAATAAGGATCTGCCCGGCAGTGTGATCATCGGTGGTGGCAGTCGTCATCCTCGACAGGGCTACCTGTCTGCCAAGGTTGCTCCCGCCCCCGTGGCAAACCCAGCCACCGGGCTGCAGAACACAAAGTCACCGAAGTATTTAAATGAAAAAAACTTCGAGAAACGCCGACGCCTGATCAACCAGTTCGAGTCGGGGTTCAAGAAGAAGTTCGCCACAGCTGAGGTCAATGCCTATACCGACTATTACACAGAAGCTGTTCGTCTGCTGAAGAGTCCTGACCTTGAGGCCTTTGATATCAAGAAAGAGGAATCTTCTGTCAAAGAGGCTTACGGCGCGAATCGCATCGGACAGGGATGCCTGCTGGCTCGCCGTCTTGTCGAAAAGGGCGTCCGTTTCGTCGAAATTGAACACGGCGGCTGGGACAACCACCGGGACATCTACGACTCATTCAACAACCGAGCTGGTCAGCTTGACACTGCCATCGGCGCGCTGCTGGATGATCTGAAGCAACGTGGACTTCTGGACAAGACGCTGATTGTGCTCAGTTCAGAATTTGGACGCACGCCAAAAATCAATGCGAATGCCGGTCGCGACCATCACCCGGGCTGCTTCAGCAGTATGCTTGCCGGAGCCGGAATCAAGGGCGGTCAGATTTACGGACAGACCGATGAGATCGGCAAGTCTGTGGAAGACGGTCACACGTATCCTCAGGATCTCAACGCGACGATCGCCTATGGGTGCGGTCTGCCGTTGGAAGAGGAAGTGTTTTCGCCAAACCGCCGGCCGTTCAAGGTCGCCCACGATGGCGCACCACTGAAGAGTCTTTACAGCTAAAAACTGATCCGGACACCGCTTCCCGAAGATTCCGCCGCGGCGGCTTTCACGAGTGTGCAGATTCAACATCGCCACCGTTCGCTGAACCGTCGTTTTTTCTTTGCCGAAAACGTGAGCGATTCCCGCCGTATTCCGAGTCCTCGCTTACGCACGGCGTCGGAATCAGCGAGAATGCGTCGCTGTTCCACTAAGACATCGTGATGACGGTCGAATACACATTCGGCCCCGGCTCACTTTTTCTTAAACACCAGTAATCACGGATAGACCCATGAAACACGTCCTGTCGCTGTGCCTGCTACTGTCTGTGCAATGGTCGTCTGCTCTCGTGAATGCAGATGAAACATCAGCCAAAGGTAAGATCAAACCGGCGGCAAAAGTAAGAACGAATACCGTGATTCCGGTATTTCGCCTGTCAGGACCTATCACAGAAAAACCGGTGGCAGAGGACATGCCGTCTTTCTTCGGCGGTGCGACAGGCGAATCCCTGAGAAGCCTGCTGAGTCGTCTTGAAAAGGCGAGGAACGATAAAGACGTCCCGGCAATCGTGCTGCAACTGAACAATCCGATCGTGGGGCGAGCTCAACTGGAGGAAGTGAACAGAAAACTGACGGCCCTCAAAGAAGCCGGCAAGAAGATTCACGTCCATACAGACCTCTTTACCACAGGTCAGTTCGCATTAATTGCACAGGCGACGGAACTGAGCATGGTGCCGACGGGTTACATGTTCATCACCGGACTTTACGGCGAGCAGGTCTTTCTGCGAGGACTGCTCGACAAAATCGGGGTGACTCCCGACTACTTCACCTGTGGCGACTATAAAAGCGCGGGGGAAATGTTCATGCGAACGGCCCCCAGTGATGAAGCGGCTGAGATGTCCAAATGGCTGTACGACGGCATCTACGACAATCTTCTGGCCACGATCGCAACGGGACGCAACGTGTCCGTTGAAAAGGCGAAAAGCTGGATAGACGAAGGTGTATTTACTGCGGAGCGAGCCATTAAAAAAGGAATTATCGATGTCGTGGAACATCATCACGAATTTGAAGCTCGCTTGAAAAAACAGTATGGCGACAACCTGAAGTTCGACCGCAAATACGGAAAGAAATCATCCAGCCAGATCGATCTTTCTTCTCCGTTCGGGCTCATGAATTTCTACGCGGAATTGTTGTCACCATCCACGTCCCGTCGCAGCACCAAACCTGCGGTCGGCATCGTGTATCTGGATGGCGCGATCATGCCTGGTGACAGCGGAGGCAATCCGTTTTTGGCTGATGCCGCTGCCTTCTCTGACACCATTCGTAAAGCACTGGACGAAGCGGCGGAAGACGACGCCATCAAGGCCGTGGTGTTTCGAGTGAACTCGCCCGGGGGATCAGCCGTGGCCAGCGAAGTCATTCTGAATGCCACAAAACGAGTCGCGGCGAAGAAACCGTTCATCGTTTCCATGGGCAACGTCGCGGCGAGTGGTGGCTACTACGTCGCCTGCGGGACAGACACAATTCTGGCAGAAGATTCCACCATCACGGGATCCATCGGAGTCGTCGTGGGCAAGTTCTCCACCACTGGAATGTGGGACAAGCTGGGCGTCAGCTTCACGCCAATTGAGCGAGGAAAAAATTCCGCCCTGATGAGTTCCGCCGCTGTGTTTTCGGATTCCGAACGCGCTGCGATTCACAGTTACATGGACGAAGTCTACGGCGTCTTTAAAGGCCACGTCACAACCGCCCGCGGCAAACTGCTGAAAAAGCCGATTGATGAGCTGGCGGGTGGTCGCGTCTACACAGGCAAACAGGCACTGGAACTTGGGTTGGTGGACCGAATCGGCGGACTGAACGAAGCGGTGGCCCTGGCCGCAGCGAAAGCGGACATGGATTCCGGTTACGAAGTTCGCGTTGTGCCTCGACCAAAAGGTTTTATGGAACTGCTGATGAGTGACTTATCCGGCCCCAAAGACGATGGCAGACATCTGTCCCTTGGAACAGACGCCGGCATGACAGGATCTGTGGTCGATGCAGTTCTTCCGCTGTTGCAGATGCTTGATCCCGCCCGAGTCACCGCCGTGAAGCATGCACTGCTGCAGCTGACCGTGTTACAGACAGAACGCGTCAGCCTGACGATGCCAGTCATGACGCTGTCCAATTGACAGGAAATGCTTTGTGAGAATTCAACGCTGTGTGCTTCTAAGCACGTTCGTGATCATGTCACCATGGTCAATGGCCTCCAGTCAGCCTGTGGTCGACGACGATGCCAGACTCAACGTGCTGTTGATCTGCGTTGACGATCTGCGTCCGGAACTGAAGTGTTTTGGCAAGGACTACATTCGGTCGCCCCATATTGATCAGCTGGCAGCGCGCGGCCGGGCGTTTCATCGTCACTACGTCCAGGCCCCAACCTGTGGCGCTTCCCGGTTTACGCTGCTGACCGGCCGGTATGGATCGTCCAGCAATGGCGCATTGTTTGGGCGGGCCAGAGAGGTCGCGCAGCGCCCCGACTCAACACCGTCGTCTCTGCCCGCATGGTTCCGCAAGCATGGCTACACGGCGGTCTCTGTGGGAAAGGTGTCTCATCACCCGGGAGGTCGCGGTGGAGCAGACTGGGATGACGACGATCAGCCGGAAATGCCTTTATCATGGGATCGGCACCTGATGCCGGTCGGACCATGGCAGCATCCTCGCGGAGCAATGCATGGTTTGGCCAACGGTGAAATCCGCATCAAGGCCGGTGAGATGGACGTGCTGCAATCAGTCGCGGGCCCCGATTCAATTTACCCCGACGGCTTAACGACGGATGAGGCCCTGCGTCAGCTGAGTTCATTGGGCGAGCAATCGAACACGCAGCCATTTTTTCTTGCCGTGGGCATCATTCGACCGCATCTTCCGTTTGGAGCACCCGCCAGGTACCTGGAGATGTACAAGGACGTCGAAATGCCTGCGGTTCCCCATCCCGGAAAACCCGCGGGCAAAACAACGTGGCACCGTTCCGGCGAGTTCATGAAATACAACCGCTGGGGACGAAACCCCAATACCGACGCAGAGTTTTCAGCTCATGTCCGAAGACATTACGCGGCCTGCGTGACGTATGCCGACGCTCAGGTAGGACGCATTCTGGCACGCCTGGATGAACTTCGACTGCGCGACCGAACGATTGTGGTCCTGTGGGGCGACCACGGCTGGCATCTTGGTGAACATTCCATCTGGGGCAAACACGCGCTGTTTGAAGAGTCGCTGCGTTCTCCATTGATCGTGGACTATCCCGGCATCCCGCATCCGGGGCAATCGACTCAGTCCATGGTGGAAACACTGGATCTGTTTCCGACACTCTGTGATCTGACGGGACTTGAGGTGCCGGACTTTGTTCACGGTGCCTCCCTTCGCAAAATCCTTGAGCAACCGGCCGCTGCCGGACACGCCGCCGTTTCCTACGGTAAAGCAAACACGACCATACGGACGGAGCAGTACAGACTCATTGCCCACAAAGACGGTCATACGGAACTCTACGACCACGCCTCGGCTGACTCAGAAACCCTGAACATCGCAAGCGAGCATCCGGAACTTGTCGCGCGGCTGCATGAACAGTTACAGCAGCGGCTGTCGCGATAACAGGCTGTCCGGCGACCGGAAACAGTGAGCCGCAGGGCGCTCGCAGGAACAGACGTATGGGGACAGCTTCCAGACGGGTACTGTGCATGGCACGATTCGCCACCCTGCATTCACTCACTGACACGGGGTTGGCGGGGCGAACGAAGTAACAGCCTCGGTGGCCAATGCTCCTGCCTGGATTTCGTAAGGCGACGTTCATTCGTCCCGCTTCCGGGACATTCCGCTGAGTCCCTTGAACCGCAATTGACCTGACCGTGTCACTTCGGGAAGGTGGTATTGTTCCGCAGAATCGTACACTTGCCTGCGACTGGGTTGATACGCGCCACACCCAATTCTCGCCGACTCCGTCCTTCCAACCGTCTGGCTCATCGTTGTCCGTTTCGACCTTATCCCCCCCTCCTCAGCAACACCGCACACCACGTTCAAAAGAAACGGCCAGGCGTAGTCGAGTTCATCCGGCCTGGCAAATGCTGGCACTTGCCGCCGCCGCGACCTTTATGTCGGCACCCGGGCAATCGTTTTCCGTCGCGGCATTTGTCGACCCAATGCTCGACGACCTGGGGCTCCACCGGACCAATTACTCAGTCGCGTACATGATCGCGACGTTGATTGGTGGATGTCTGCTGCCGTTCGTCGGTCGGCTGGTTGACCGCTTTGGTGCTCGAGTCGTCCTGCCAATCGTTGCAACCTCGCTGGGGCTGGCATGTACGTGGATGTCGAACGTGACAGGTGCGGTGGGGCTTTACGTTGGGTTCACGATGATCCGCTGTCTGGGCCAGGGGTCTCTGACGCTGATTGCGAACTGGATCGTCGGTGAATGGTTTCATACGTACCGCGGCCGAGCTGCCGGAATCTGCGCGGTCGGCGGCACAGCGTCCGTGCTGATCATCCCGCAGTTGAACAATTTTCTGATCGAATCGTACGGCTGGCGAGACACGTGGTTGGTGCTTGGCGGGACGGTCATTGTCATGCTCGTTCTGCCGGCGGCCCTGTTGCTGCGAGACCGCCCGGAACCGCTGGGCCTTCTGCCAGACGGCCTGTTTCCGGATGACGACGACAATCGAAGTTCGCCTGCCGATGACAGCAACGATGGTTCAGAAAACTCTGGCGTTGAACCGGAAAAACGAACGGCGGCGGCGAGCGGATCACCAACCGTTGGTACCGACGACGAATCATTCACCGTTCGCGAAGCTTTGCGCTGCTCCGCCTTCTGGAAAATTGCCGGGGTTGTGGCGACAGTCTCGTTGGTTGGGACAGGGCTGATGTTTCATCAGGTTTCCATTGTCGCGGAACACGGCGTTTCCCGTTCGCTGGCACTCGGGAGTCTGGGCGTGCAGGCGGCGGCGGCGACCGTATCGACGTTGATCGCCGGCTACCTGATTGATCGGGTGCAGGCCAGGTATGTATTGGCGTGTTCGATGGTGCTGGAGATCTTTGCGATTCTGCTGCTGATTTTTCTGCCGTCGGCGGGTTGGATTACGGTCTATTCGGCATTGCTGGGACTTCATGGTGGAATTATTCGCAGTGCCGGCTGCATCGTGTGGATCAACTACTTTGGCCGCAGACATCAGGGAGCCATTCAGGGTATGTCGATGTCCATCATGGTGCTGGCCGCCGCACTGGGACCAGTGCCTCCGGCTTTGGCTCACGACCTGGTCGGAAGCTACGAACCCGCTCTGTGGTTGTTCCTTGTGCTTCCCGCACTTGCCGGCATCGCAGTGCTGTCAGCGGCACCGCCGACAAAACCAGCCGCTCATCTGCGGGAAGAAAACGGCTACAATTGATTGTTTGTCGTCCAGAACAGAGGGTCGGGAGTCTTTTTCGGACAAACATTATATGATGGCGAATCGACTCCGCCCGAAAAAGATTCCCGACCCTTTGCTGTTTTCGGACCAACAGCCAGATGCCCGCGAAAAACCAGTTTCGCCACCAATCTTACCCGACAGCGCCGTCGGTGCGTCCCGCGTTTCATCGCCTTCGCGTGACGGACGGCGACGACGTTGATTTTTCTAAGTTGCATTCGCAATTCGGTGTGCGTGAGGTGGTTCTGGTTCACGGCACGTTTATGGGTGACGACCCGTTCGGCATTTCTGAAGTTTTGCGAACGATCGCCAAAAGTGCCGGCCTCCTTGAAGGGCCGCTAATGACGCTGGCCGACGTTCTTCAGGCAAGGATGAAATCGCTGGTTGATGGCCTGGCGCAGGATGTCGGCAATTACACTCTCAAATATTGCGACGCCTTTCAGCAGCTGGTCGGTGGCGACCCGATGGTGCGGCTGTTGCAGCCAACATGGACGGGCCAGAATCATCATCTGGCGAGGGCAGACCTGGCTGTCCGGTTGCTCTGCCAGCTGGACGACATGCAACCGACTCCGGAGGAAACCGTTCTGTTGTGGGGACATTCACACGCGGGCAATGCGTTTGCGATCCTCAGCAATCTGCTGGCAAACGACCGGAACGCAGTGGCAAAGTTCTTTACGGCGGCCGGTCATCAGGACGCAGAACACTGGGCCAGAGCCCGGCAGATTCTGGAGTCCGGACCGTCGCCTCATCCGTGGGCGAAGTCCGTCCTGTTTGTCGCCTTTGGCACTCCCGTGCGATACGGGTGGGACAGCAACGGCTACCGAGATCTGCTGCACGTTCTGCATCACAGGCAGAACGACAACGGTGATGAATTTCTGGCGCAGCCGATGTTCCCGGCTCAGAGTCTCAACGATATGTTGACGGCCAGGTACGGTGACTGGGTACAGGCCTTTGGCATTGCCGGCACCGATGTTCCTCCGCCGATTGCGATGCAGGCCAATCGAGCTGTCGCTGCCGTTCTGGAGGCAGGTCTGACCGCACCGGAGCACGGTCTCGACACTCGATTTATCGTGCCGCAACAGCTTCGTGATACGTGTGCTCGCTGGAAGACCGGAACTCGCTGCCATGGCGATGGCCGGAATCTGCTGGTCGAATACGAGCCCAGTGGACGCACAACTCCGCTGGCGTCGCCGATCGAAGAGACGTTACTTGGGCACGGAGTGGCGACGACGCTGGCTTGGCTGCCTGCCCATTTGGCGCTCGTGCTGCAAGCACTGAGCAGCAGTGGCACGCCCGCCGTCGCTCGTTGAAATCGTCATACTTGACGTCGTTGCCCGAGCGGCTGTGGTTTCGCACTATTTGCCAGGATAATACCGATGCTGATCACGTCGAGCCGCCTGCAGCGATGGGCCTGTGTCCTGGTCGACCCCAGGATCTCCCTGATCAGTCATCCATTTTTCGAGTGCGACGGCAAGCCGCTGTTTGCGTTCGGCCAGGCTCGGATCGGCAGCAACATTGTTCATTTCGTAGCCGTCTTTCGCGGTGTGGTACAGCTGCTCGGCAGGACGCAGCATGTAACGCTTCACCAGATGATAGGTGGCAGGATTCTGCTGAGTGTCCCAGGTCCATGTGCCCCAGTACGGATTGTTTAAGGCACCGGTGCCCCGTGTCCCCATCAGATGTTTTTCAATGTACAGCTCGCCCGGCGTCAGGTTTCTGATGTAGCGAAATTCGCCGTCCGTAACTGTTCGAATCGGATAGGCCGGGCCTTCCGGCAGATTGTTGTGCATGCCGTAGACGAATTTTCGATGCTGTTCCGTGCGGCCTTCCAGAACAGCTCGAAAACTTGTGCCGTTGAAATCATCGGCCGACGGGCGACCGCCACCAAGATCAACCAACGTCGGCAGAACGTCACAGTATTGCACCAGTGCATCGGTACGTTTGCCGACTGCAACGACTCCTGGCCAGCGAGCAATTAATGCCGTGTGCAGCCCTGTGTCCCAGTTCGTCCACTTGCAGCCGGGAAACTGTGACCCCTGCTCGGACGTGAACAGCACCAGAGTATCGTCGGCTTTGCCGCTTTCATCGAGCGCCTGAAGAAGTTGGCCGACCTGGCCGTCCATGTACGAAATCTCAGCAAGATACCGTCCGAAGTCCTGTCGAGTTCGCGCGGTGTCGGCGATGTTTGGCGGCAGCTTGATCTTTTTGGGCGGGTACTGAGACGCATCGCCCATGACCCACGGAACATGCGGTTCGACCAGGGCAACCACCAGACAGAATGGGCCTGCTGAGCGCGACAGGAATTCTGTGACGTGGGCGATGTCATGTGGCTGAGTGGGATTGCGGACGCAACTGGGGTCAAAGCCCTTCACTTTTTCGAAGGGAAAAACCTTCTCCGGCTTCACATGCACTTTGCCCGCGATGCCAACTCGGTAACCGTGCTGTCTCAAATGATGAGGCATACTTTTGACGGAATCGCGGCTGGCCGAATGATTCCAGGCGCAGCCATTTTGCATTGGGTACTGACCGGTGAACAGTTCTGCCCGGCAGGGCTGGCACATCGCAGAACTCAGATATGCCCTGTTAAATGTCAGGCCCTGCGCTGCCAGTGAGTCAATATTGGGCGTCTTTGCATTCTGGCCTCCATACAGAGGCAGATCGTTGAATGTGCAGTCATCCGCCATGATGATCAGCACGTTGGGCTCGTCAGCGGCCTGCAGGCGGACGGCTGAAAGACTGATGGCAACAGCGACGAAGAGTGTTCGAGACATGGTGACCACAGAAAACGGAGTTGGGAAAAAAAATGCCCGTGAGTCCACGAATTGGACTCACAGGCATTCAGATTAAGCGGAGAGAGGGGGATTCGAACCCCCGGTCCAGTTACCCGGACACAACATTTCCAGTGTTGCACAATCGGCCACTCTGCCACCTCTCCAGGCGTCTATCAACCGGTGCACTGTGGTTCGGCACGGCTCCCAGTCGTTGCAGGACCGCTGATTTGTAGCCGATGTTTGCCCGAAATTTCTCGCATTCAACCAGTTTTCCTGTCGAAAACGACATTTCTTCGTCGTCGGACGTGCACGACTTGTGCGATTCACAGTCTCGGCGCTGCCTGGGGGTGTCGGCAAGTGATTCGGGGGAATTCTGAGGGATCCCGCATAGTTTGCTGCCAAAATGGGACACGCTACTATGGCGGGCCGTCCTGATCGTTCATCATTTTGGAGACTTCCAGATGAGGTCCAAACGTCTTTTTCCTGGCTTATTGGCTCTTCTGCTGAGCACGGCGGTGGCGGGAAACATTGTTTCTCGCGTATCGGCTGTCGACTCGAAACACAGCAGAAAGCATGTCAGTGACAACACTGCTGCTCAGGCTGAGGCCGGTTCGCCTGCAGTCAGCCAACTGGCAGGAAAACTGAAACCCAGGTCCCGCACGTTCCGTTTCCATTACAAGGCCAACGTGGACGCATTGCCCGTAGGAGCTCGGGTTCGCGTCTGGATTCCCCTGCCGCAAGCCAATGATCATCAGAATGTGGAGCTGCTGGCCCAGGACTTACCCGTGGCGGGCAGCATCGCCACGGAACCGACGTACGGAAATAGAATTCTATACTGCGAAACGAACAACCCGTCGGCGGCACGTCTGGCGTTTTCCGTCTCGTTTCTGATTCGCCGTCAGGAGGTTCGAGGATTCGATGAGAACCACGGCCCCACCATGCTGACCGATAAACAGCGACAGCGTTTCCTGTCGGCCAACACCAGGGTGCCACTCAAGGGCAGGCAGCTTGACTTGCTGGGCGGCTTAAGATTCACGGGTGATTCCCTGGCTGTGGCTCGCACGCTGTACGATCGTGTTGACGACCATGTTCGCTACGACAAGTCAAATCCGGGCTACGGTAATGGTGATGTGTTGTGGGTCTGTGATAGTCGCTTTGGCAACTGCACAGACTTTCACAGCCTGTTTATCTCCTGGGCGCGAGCAAAGAATATCCCCGCGCGGTTCGAAATTGGATTTCCCCTGCCACCGGGACCGGGCAAAGGCATGATCGGCGGCTACCATTGCTGGGCTCTGTTTCACGACGACAACAAAGGCTGGGTTCCTGTCGATATCTCGGAAGCCGACAAACACCCCGAAATGAAGGAATACTACTTCGGTAACCTGAGCGAAAACCGGGTCGTATTCACGACTGGTCGGGACATCGTTCTGGCGCCCCCGCAGGATGGAAGTCCGTTGAACTTCTTTGTCTATCCCTATATCGAAGTAGACGGCAAGCCGTGGCCAAAAGATAACGTCAGGCTGTCATTCTCATACGAGGACGTTGTTGACGCTCCTGCGGAGTAGAGTGCAATACCCTGTTCGAACCCGCGTCTGCAATCGCCCGTGGAACCTCTGGTGTCATCAAGTCGCAGCTGCGAATCACACAATCAGCAGCTGCAGAGCGATCGGGGTCAACGGCTGCGGACGAGTGTCCGAGACTGACAGCAGCCAGCTGACTACTACAACCGGCACAGTTTCCGGTCGCCTTGTCGGACACAACACCATTGCCGGCCCATTGTTAATCCCAACGGCAGAAACTGCCGAACTGCGTGAAGTAGGGAAGTTTCGCCACGCGGTGCATCGCACATGTCCGCACGCCTCCAGTTGTCTCCACGCCATCTTTGTCTTCCGAGACGCAACACCTGAACGGATTCTGAACAGCGTATCTGTGCGGCATCGATTGTCGCGCCAGCCTCAGAATCTCCAAGCCGGAAAGTTCAGGTCAACACCATGCCTCAAATTTTGAGACGCATCAAGCCATCGAGTACACCACGTGAGGTGGCAGGCCCCCGAATCCACCGCATTGACGCTCACCATCAAATCGACGGCGCAGCGAAGGGCATCCATGCTCCGATAAAAGTTGCTCGCAGCGCCCGCGCTGACAGTGTCCGTGAGCTGCATGGAATTCGGGACGCCGTTGATGAACTGCTGTTGCTGGCCAGCGCGCGGGATTGCCTGGACATCGTCGGACGAACTGACCATTCGTCGAGGAAGGAATACCATGCCGAAGCAAAAAACGTCGTCGTCCGACTGCGAAAACTTCTCGGCATGAAGACATCGGCGAATTCGCCGTCAGACAACGTTGCCGGCACGCCCGCCACAAAGATCGACCAATTCAGCACACGCGGCTCTTCTTTGCCGCTGACGAAACGCCGGTCGGGCACGTCTCGCATCCAGATCCGACTGACCAAGGCGCTGGTTCGAGTCCTCGCGGCCTTCAGCGATGCCGGCCAGAAACCCAGCGGACTTGTGGAGCGGGTGCTCTGGAAGGATTCGAATATTCAAGACGCCGCCGAGATTCTGGGCATCAGAAGTCCGATCCCGACGAGTCCTCATCGCACCTCCTGTGGTGAACTCACAAACACGTCGCGCGACCAACAGTAAAGCATCCCGGCGATGTGCTCGGAACCGGCGCTGCACGTCTGTACACCAACTCTGTTTGCGGCCGATGGTCGGTTGATTCCCCTGCCTCCTGCCTCCTGCAACCGCAGCCAGACATTGCTCCTTTTTCCATGTGGCCATTCGCTTTTTGTGCGTTGGTGATTGTGTGTGTCCCGCTGAAAGCAGAGGACAACGCCATGGCGCTGGCAAAGAATCGATCCGCCGTGTTCACCGCATTGATGCTCGCCACGTCGCGTCAATGAACAGATGAATCATGGCCATGTTTAGAGCTTCCGTGCGTTTGAACGCCTGGCCATGGGTGTTGCTCGGTCAGTTCACGTCGCCAGTGCATCGTCGCCAGCATTTCGTGTTGCGGTAACGCCCGAACGTCGTGCCTTTGTGTAGATAGGGTGGCCTTGTTCTATACGACTGGTGAGACTGGATTTCACGACCGGTAATCGTTAGTTTGGGAGTCTGCTGAGAATCCCGGTTGTTGTTCCATCATCAGGACGGGGACGTGTCACGCATCAGGTTTTTGATATTGCCGCAGTGTCGCCGCACATTGACTGCCGTGAATTTTCGGCCGGTCAGGACCAGCGTCGTTGCCGTCTGCTGCGTGGTCATCCTGGCTGTGCCGTCAGGGCGTGCACAGGAAGAGCAGAATCCGAAAAATTCTGTGCTGCAGCGGACCAGTCCCGCAATCATTCTACGCTTCCGGCCCGGGGCATGGGGAGTTGCGGGCGTCGAACTTGTCAATCATCGGGATCAGCCGACCGAAGTCGTGACAGGGCTGTATTTTGATGAGGCCCCAATGACACAGTTCTCGCGCCGCGCGTGGCTTCCCGGAAATTCCAGACGGCTGACGTGGATCCCGGCACTGCCGCCGGACGACGGAAGAAAGGAACTCCGCGCACGTCATTTTCTCTACAGCAATGCAGATGATTCCCGCACTCTGGTCCGAGCGGCAAACGAGTTGTTGTTCGAGGCCGAAACGCTGGCACTCAGAGAACCGCCGATCACAGTCATCGTGGACGACTGGTACGTTGACGATGAGGCCTCGCTGGCGGAGTCAAAGGAACTGGCAATCACAATGCGGCTTGCCGCGCGGTACACAAGAGTTGTGATCGAAGTTGACGCGGATTCCGTGCCGGCGTTTCACGAGGGTCTGAATGCTGTCGACCACATCGTGCTGGCTGGCGATCAAATTGCAGATTCTCCAACAGGTCTTGCCAGTATTCGCACATGGCTGCAAAACGGCGGTCGATTGTGGGTGCTGCTGGACCAGGTCAAGATGTCGACGGTCGAGCTGCTGCTGGGCGATGCTGTTGAGATTACTGAAGTCGATCGTGTCCGTCTGACAGAGATCCAGTTTCGGAATACACTGAAGGATGAACTCTGTGGCTCACTTCGTACCTACGAGGACCCCATCGAACTTGTCCGAGTCATCGCGCCGGATGCGGAGATCACGCACGAGGTGAATGGCTGGCCGGCCGCCTTTCGACAGAACATCAGTCACGGGCGAGTCCTCTTCACGACGCTTGGCGCCAAAGCATGGTGGCGACCACGTCTGGTCGAGGAACAGGTTCACGAACTGGATCGAAACGGCAGTTTCATTGCGATTCAGGCGCTTGAAGAGGTTGCGGATTATCTGACTCGTCCACTTGATCCTCCACCGCTGACACCAGCGGATTTTGAGCCGTTTCTGTCCGGCGATATTGGCTATCGCATTCCGGGACGCGGTACGGTCCTGACCTTTCTGGGAGCATTCTGGATAGGACTGTTGGGTATGGGCTTCTGGTTGCTGCGAATTGCCCGACTGGAGCGACTGGCACTCGTTGGTCCAATCCTGGCATGCCTGGCTGCCGTGCCGCTGGTTGTTCTGGGTGAGCGTGCGCGAAACGCAATTCCACCAAAAGCAGCGATCGCCGAGGTCGTGCATGTCGGTCCGGGCACACACTCAATACACAGTACCGGCGTCGTCGCCATGTTCGTGCCGGAACCGACCGATGTACACATCAGCGCTCACCACAGCCGTTTGCTGACGCCCAGACGCGAGCGTCTGGAAGGTGAGGTGCGGCAGATGATGTGGACCGATCTGGATGACTGGCAGTGGGAGGACCTGACGCTGCCGACAGGCCTGCATTTCGCCACCACCCACCAACATACATCCACAGCAACGGCTCTACGGGCGACCGCGACCTTCGGACCGAGCGGAGTGTCCGGCAAGCTGGCGTCCGGTCCCTATGCAAAGGCGGCTGATGCACTTATCGCCACGAAAACTCAGCATGCGATTGCCATTCATCTGCAACCGGATGGTAGTTTTTCGGCGGGCCAGAGTGATCTCCGGGCCCCCGGTTTCTATCTGACGGACACGTTCCTGACCGATGAGCAGCGTCGACGTCAAAGGGTTTATCAGGCAATGCTGCGACCGCGGCTGGACTTCAGCTACCCGAATCGCCCGATGCTGCTGGCATGGACCCGGCCGGCCGAAGCAAGTCTGACGTTTCCCGAGGAGATGCAGCAATCACGGTCGGCACTGCTGTGCGTCCCACTGGAAATTCAGTCGCCCCCACCCGGCACCGACGTATTTGTTCCGTCTCCGTTTTTGACATTCGAAACCATCGCAACCGCCGACGGAACGAAGTCCACGGCCCATGATGTACGCACAGGACAGTGGCAAAAGACATCATTTCCCACGGTAACGATGCTCAGGTTTCTCGTCCCCAAACCGCTGCTGCCGCTTGAACTGACGCGCGGTACTTTGTTTTTTCGTATTCGCGCGCCCCTGCGTACGGTCAGTCTGGCAAGTGGGGCCGCAACCGAACTGATGGAAGTGGGATCGCTGGAAAACCCCGTTGGAAGCTACGAATTTCCCATCCAGCACCCTGACGGATTGCAGCTGGACAACGACGGTGCCCTGCATGTCCAGTTGAACGTCAGCGACCTGCAGCTGCAGGAAACGGAAGACATCAAGCTGAAGGAAATCGATCGTTCATGGAAGATGGACTACATCCGACTGGAATTGTTCGGTCGCACGGAACATGACAAGGCAGAGTGAATGAAAGCGGACGAACCGGTCGTTATCGCCAACGGGCTGACCAAACAATACGGTGAATTCACTGCGCTGGACAATTTGTCCCTGCAGGTGAATCGTGGTCAGGTGCTGGGCTTCATCGGCCCCAACGGGGCGGGCAAAACAACAACGATCAGCATTCTGGTGGGGTTGTCTCGCCCCACCAGCGGCACAGCAACTGTCGCGGGCGCTGACTGCGTGCGCGACACGCAGCGGATCAAACAGCTTGTGGGGTTCATGCCCGATACTTTTGGAGCGTATGACAACATGCGTGTCCGCGAGTACCTCGACTTCTTTGGAGCCGCCTATGGCTTGCGGCGTAAGGAGCGCAGAAAGCGGATCGCCGAGGTACTGGAGATCACCAACGCGACATGGATGCAGGATCGATTTGTCGATGCGCTCAGCCACGGCATGAAGCAACGGGTCGGCATAGCGAGAATCCTGCTGCACGATCCAGAGGTGCTGATTCTGGACGAACCTGCAAACGGACTGGATCCGGCGGCCCGGATCGAAATGCGTGAGTTACTGCTGCGTCTGGCGGACGCCGGCAAGACTCTGATCGTGACCAGCCATATCCTGCCCGAACTGGCCCGCATCTGCAATATCGTGGCCATTATTACGAACGGCAAGCTGCGTGCGTTCGGCACTGTCGACGAGATCATGGCGACGGTCAATCAGGAACGCATGGTCGAAGTGCAGCTGGGCAAAGCGGATCAGCTGCAGGCAGCATGCGATATCGTTGCCAACTTTATCGACAACAAAGACAAAGTGTCGGGATCCGAGACGGAAAAGATCGTGAGGTTTCGGACGACTCGTCCGGAGGACGAACTTGGCGACCTGGTTGAACAGCTTGTGTCCGCCCGAATTCGCATAACACAGTTTCGAGAGATTCCCACGGATCTGGAAGACGCATTTCTGTCCGTGACCGCCAAAGATAGTGACAGCGACGCCGGGAAACCCATAGAAACCGCCGTCATATCAAGCGAGCAGGACGATGCGGTTACAGCGGGAGAGACAACGTGAACGCAATTCTGGAGCGTGAACTGCTGAGTCTGCTGCGGTCGCACAAGGCGTTTGCCATTCAGGCCACCGTCGCTCTGTTCTGCGGACTGCTGATTGTACTGCGCTGGCCCGAAGGTGCCCGCGTCGACATGGCGGGAGCGCGATCACGCGAGGTCTTTGCTTTGTTTGGCTACGGCCTGCTGGCATGCCTGGTGCTGCTGGCACCGGTCTTTCCCGCCACAAACATTGTTCGTGAAAAGCAGCAGGGAACTCTGTTACTGCTGCTGCATTCGCCGCTGAACCCGGTGACTATCTACTTTGGCAAACTGATCGCGACGTCAGGCTTTGTCCTCTTACTGATGGCACTCAGTCTGCCAGCCGCTGCCGCCTGTCACGCCATGGGCGGAGTTTCTCTGTGGGGTGAACTTGCGGCGTTGTACGGTGTTCTTATCGTTGTGGCGATCCAATATGGGACGCTCGGGCTACTCATCAGCAGTCGAGCCCGATCGACGGATTCCGCATTGCGCGCTACGTACGGCTTTGTACTGCTGCTCTCGGGAGTCTTTGTCGTACCGTACATGTTTCTGCAGGGCACCGAAGGTCCTTTGGCAGCAATCGCCTCGAAACTGCGGTTTGTTTCGCCGCTTCCGGCCATTATGGAGTTGCTCGGCCATCGTGATGTCGGACAGCGTGGTCTCAGCGGCGGTACCGGTGCTCCAATGTATTACATCCTGCTGGCATCGATCAGTATTGTTGTGTTTGCGGTGGCAACGATCCGCCGATTACATCATGGCATCTTTGATCAGGCCCGATCGCCGGGCGTCGTCACCGACGAACGCACCGGAATTCAACGATTTGTGCGGCGGCTGATGTTCATTGTCGATCCTCAACGACGGAAGGCTGAAATCGGCCGGTTCACCAACCCCGTCATGGTCAAGGAATTCCGCTGTCGGCAATTCGGACGATTGCACTGGTTGCTCCGTCTGATCGCCGGTTGCGCCCTGACTTCTCTGATGTTGACGTACGCGACGACGCTTGGCTCGGCCGACTGGGGTGTGGAAATGATCGGCGGCATCATCGTCGTCATGC
>JAPYTO010000018.1 GCA_029941865.1 Fuerstiella sp.
CCAGCTTCAACGCCGAGGCCGTACGACTGAGACCATGAGCATCTGCCAGTTTCACCGCCAGTGCCCAGAGCTTTCCCGGGATCCGAGCACCCACTTTCCGTGTCCGCCGCCATGCCTCAAACCGATTTCGCCCAACTGCCAGCGACGCGGGAATATCGCTACGCTTTCGTCCTGCCATGGTCGTGCTCCCAAATGGTGAAAGCAACCACGGTAGCCATGCCAACAAAATCATTCAGGCACGCTTGCCGGAAGGACACCTTCATTTTACCGTCGGCTAACGCTGTACCGCTGACGGAGTCGAATCCATATCCAATTCGACGTCATAGCGGGCAAACGATTTGTTCAACGCATGCAGATCAAACAATTCGATCGAGTTGTGATTATGCACGACGACCGAGAGGTATCTGCCGTTGGCCGAGAATGCCAAGTGCAGAATCGCGTTGCGGAAAGGATCGAATGTAAGTTGCCTCTGGAAGGTCTCTCCCTGGCGTTCCCACAAGATGGTCGTTCCGCTGATGTCTCCTGTTGCTAGCCAGCGTCCATCGGTCGAAAGGGCTTGTGCCAGGACTCGCTGGCCTAGTTCCGCAATCCGGTGAATGAGTTTCCCGCTCGGAATCGCTCGGCGTTCAACCCTGCCCGCGTCGCCGGAGACGACCATCCAGGTCTCCTCAGGCCCGAGGTCAATGTTGTTGACCGACTCGTCGGAGATCTTAATCTGCGTTTCCAGCTGACCTGTATTTGGATCGGTCAATTGAACCGTACCATTGCGAGCGGCGGAATAGATCCGCTTCTTTCCTGTTTCGATGTCGTAGATGTGCGACCACTCATCCGGCACGTCAGCCCATTGCGTCGGTTGAGCATCGGAGGACAAGTCCCACGAAAAAAGACGGTCATTGTCGACAGCCGCCCAAACCCTGCCTCCGTCCGGCGAAATTGCAGGTACCTCCATGGGGACTTGATCCAGCGGCTGTCCGTCCGAAGTTGCGGTCAACGGAGAAACGACAATGTCCTCGATCTCAATCTCGTCGAGCGAACGGGGCGCGGCGACTATTTCCAACAACGCATCGTGGGTCGTTGCGAAGTTCTCTCGCGACGAGTATTTGAGAACGACCATGCCCAATGTACTACCGGCAAACTCGCGTGCGCCATAATGGCGACGATTGGCTGCTGAGTCGGAAGAACCCTCTCGTGGGACTTTGTCCAGATGACCGACGGAGATCGCTCGGCCTTCATTCGCATTGCATTTGACTCGAACGATGGCGGATACGGCGAGTCTGGGCCATGCCTGAGGGATCTTCGCCATCGGTAGTTCGACACGTAACGAGACAGCGGAGGTTTTCGGGCGCAGCCGTAGGAATTCGCTGCCATCCGCCCTCCTGACGCGTTGAATAGCGTGCCCATCGCCCCCGGCGTGAATGACGTCCAGTCCCAGACTCACCGACTTGCCGATGGACGTCAGGACCTGAACGCGGTCAGCGCCATGGCGTTCGTCCCGGTCCCAAACAACGAGCCCCAACGATCGTAGAGAGGTGACGCGTTTCGCCCCCAACGCGGCGAACTGCGTCACGCTTTCGTGGTTCTGTCGCTCGGCGACCATGACGTTCTTGCCGATGACGTCGCCCGTTTCACAGTCCCATTGGATCACCGAGTCAGTGTTGCCTTCCACCGGCGTCTCGCACGAGGTCGAGATGACTGCACCATCGAACACAACGCGCCCCCTCGTCCAAAGGACTCCACCGAGGAGTTTTCGGCTCATTGGTTGACGACATTCGTACAATTGAATGGGCCCCCAGAGCGAAAGGCGAAAAAACAGCCGCTAGGGTCCAGGGCGGCAATCGCCCGATGGCGGGCAGTTACGGGAAGCTCATAGAGCAGGTGGTTGGATGTCGTGTCCCAGATTCGCAGCCAATCCGGTCCGGGCGAAAACAAGTAACGTCCCTCGAAGGCTGGTGCAGACATCGGCGCTCGGCTGAACAACTCGTTCGATTTGACCGAAGTTCGCAAGTCGAAAATCTGCGTTGAAGAATCCGCGCCAGCAATGACCAGTTGCCCTGTACAACAAGCGATAAATCCGGAAAACCCAGGCGTCATCTGTGGAGCAGAGAATCGAGAGCCAGGAGCGTATGCGACGGACGGCTCACCTAAATCCGCGTAGAACTGCAACACCCCGTTTCCCGGCAGCACGATGATCCGGTTGCCAGTCTCATCGACCGCGAAGTCGCGAATATTAAGGTCTCGACTGACCTCCTGTTCGAAGTTCTTCCACTGTTTGATTCGCCGCCCGACGGTATGTGCGTAAAGCCTTCTCCCATCGTGAGAGAATTGGACTTTCGAGACCTCGGAATCCTCCAGAACATCAAGCTTTCGTGGACTCGCGCCCGGATCGGTCAGATCGTAAACCAACACTTTGCCGAACCGTGTTCCCGCTGCGAGCCAGCGACTGTTGGGACTGAAACACAACGCCCGAAACCCGTTATCCACTTTCCGGTCGCCACGGGCGATTCGCCGCTGTGTGTCTTCCTCACTCTCGAACGAGAACGTCCACTTTGGATGGTCGAAGTTCGAAGTCTCGAAGACGAGCAATTTGGGCCGCACTTCGTCAATCGACTGGCCTGTAGCGAAGTACTGGCCGTCTCGACTGAACGCGAGCGAACCCGCCAGGATGTCGTCAGCCACCGTTTGCTGAAGTCGCAGGTCAAAACTTGTGGTGGGGCCGAGAATCGTCTGTCTTAGCAGCACCTCGTCGCGAACGGCTGATGTCAGCGTGTTCGTTTTCTCCAACAGCTCCTCAACACGCCAGGTCCAACCAGGTTCATGACGTGCTTTGGCGGCGGCCGCCTCCAGCAGTAAGCGATAGAATTGAGCCGTGTCAGCCGTCTGCTTGCGGCTCTCGGCCAGCTGGTTGGCGGTTGCCAACCCGCAGCGGTCGACAGCATTTCTCGCCGGTAGCCAACTCCGACAACGATCACGACCAGGAGTAACGCTGCCGTCGCCAGCGAGCTGGCTCGAGCAGGATACCGTTTGCACCATCGCCCCCATCGAACCACGGCGCTCACCGGGCGGGCAGCAATCGGGTCTCCTGCGAGGTAGTGACGCAGATCACTGGCCAAAGCGTCGCAGGACGAATAACGTTGTGCCGATTCCTTGGCCAGGCAGGTCAGGCAGATCGTCTCCAGGTCGCGACCGACTTGTGGGCTGAAGACGCGGGGGCTGACTGGATCCTCCTGCAACAATTGCTGTAGAGTTTCAGCGACGCTCGCGGCGCGATGCGGCGGTCGGCCAGTCAGGACGAAATAGAGAATCGCGCCAAGTGCATAGACATCGCTCGTCCGGCCGATCTTGTCCAGTTCGCCCCGGGCTTGCTCTGGTGCCATGTAGCTCGGTGTTCCGATCAGTTGGCCGCTGCGTGTGAGATCACTCGTCGCTTCAACATTCAGATTTTTGGCCAATCCAAAGTCGGTCAAACGCGGTTCCTGTCGATCGTCAATCAGCACGTTCGCTGGCTTCAGGTCCCGGTGGAGAATGCCTTGCTCGTGCGCGTACTGAACCGCGCACGCGAGCTTGACCATCAGTTCAGCAGCTGGACGTGGGGCGTAAAGGTCCTGCGAAACAGCCGAAGTCAGATCGTGTCCATCAACCAAACCCATTGAAAAATAGTGCTGACCGTTTGCCTTGCCCACTTCATAGATCGGGACGATGTTCGGGTGGTCCAGCAAAGCGGCCGCGCGAGCTTCGTTTTGAAAACGTTTGACCTCCTCACTGGAAGCAAACTTCCCAGAGAGGATCACTTTCAAGGCAACCGTTCGATTAAGCGAATGATCGATTGCCTTGTACACGATCCCCATGGCTCCGCGAGCAATCTCTCCGGTCAGAGTGAACTCTCCCACGTCCCTGATCTGGACGGACGAAGTGGCATCGTCCGAGTCAACTGACGATGGCTGACGCAAAACTTGCGTCTCATCGTGAGCTGGTCGCGCCGCTCTGTTGGCACGCGATTCGTGGCGCGAGATGCAATTGTCGAGAACGTCACGATCGGAAGCGAACTGACGAGCGTATTTCTCGACGTCGATGTGGCCATCGCTGCGAGTGCTATACTCCAGTTCCAGATCAAGCAACTCGCGCAACAGAAGTCGACGATGATCGCCGGGCCAGTCCTCGATCAGGAAATCGGCGATAGATCCACAAGCGCCATCCTGGAGCGCAAGCTCAAACTGATCACATGTCGTGTCGATCTGCTCCCAGAGATGATCATGATTGTCTGAAGCCACGGCAGGTCACTCGAGCGAAAGTCATTCGTTTTCAGCTCCTAAGCATAATTGCAAGGCAACCTCGAGCAACCGCGGCATCGAATATCTGTCGGGAATTGCGATAACGGGACATTCTGCTCTACGCAATAGGTACAATGTCCCTTGGTTCTCCACCCGCGGAATGGAACAATTGGTTGCAAACCTGAGTCCGCAGTTACCCCTCAAACGTGATGCTGCTGACACTTCCTGTTCCTCGTGCCACGCTGCTGTGGTCGCGGTATTTTTTGAGTTGTCCTTCATCCAGTTCCACGCCGAGTCCCGGGCCTTCCGGAACGCGTGCTGCGGCCGGGCCGAGTGTCAGTGGGGTTTTCAGCATGTCCGCTTCGTGATAAAGCGGGCCGATGAAATCACCGGGATACCGTTCGCTGGCAATCGTTGGCAGAGCAGCTCCCAGATGCAGCATAGCGGCTGTGCCGATTCCCAGTTCCAGATTGCTGCCCATCGCACACGGAATGCCCGCTGCCTTTGCGACGTGAACGACCTCCACAGTGGCCTGAACGCCGCCGTTCTTGCCCGGGTATACGCTGATGATGTCGACTGCACGTTCCGCAGTCAGATGCCATGCGTCGCCACAGGTGAACGCACTTTCGTCGGCCATGATGGGAATATCCGTGTGCCGCCGCAACGCCGCCAGTTCTGATCGATCGGCCGTCGGAATCGGTTGTTCCGCAAACAGAATATTGAATTCTCGCAGCCGACGCAGCATCTCCTTGGCCTGCGGGACCGTCCAGCCGCAATTGGCGTCGACACTGATCGGGATGTCGGGACCTGCCAGTTCCCGGATCGCTCGAACTCGCTCAAAATCCTGATCCGGATCCAGTCCGACTTTGACTTTCAGGCACTTGACGCCTTTGTCCAGAAACTTTCGCGCGAGTTCGACGGCGTGCGGGATGTCGATCGATCCGACCACCATTCTGATCGGCATTTCCCCACGCACTTTCCCGCCCAGCAGTTGATACACGGGCACACCTGCCGATTTGCCGGCAAGATCCCAGAGCGCCATTTCAACGGCGGCTTTCGTAAACGGGTTAAGTCGAACCACACCTTCGATCAGGCGACGCAGATGGTTCACCTGAGTCGGATCTTCACCCGTGAGTACAGGAGCGATTAGTCCGTGGATGATGGCCACGCAACTCTGGCTTGTTTCACCGCTCCAGCGAGGGGCGACGGTGGCTTCGCCAAGCCCAGTCAATCCTTCATCGGTATGGACCTGAACAATGACATAGGGCGACGTTGCGTGTTCGCCATGAGAAGTTTTCGTGGTCATGCCCGGCTTGAGCGGAACATTAACCGGAATGGCTTCGATTCGAGTGATCTTCATTGGCGAGGTCTGTTCGCAGGATGTCCGAGGGATGAAGGCCGCGGGCTTGAGACGAAGGTTTGATTCGATCGTGTATCAAGCGTATTCCGGCAGGAATGGTTTCCAGTTTTCATAAATGATGTTGTGAATCATCTCGTCCGGAATTCTGGGAAAACTGGTCCCGGCAACAACGTCGTTGATTTTTTTCTGTCCGGCAATGACCTGAGCCGCGGTGGCCGACGGAAAGTCTGAACCGAAGATTAACTTGTGATCCACTCCGTATTCGATGGCCGTCATGAACGCCTGATAATGACGCAGCGGTCGGTAGTGCAGGGCGGAAATATTCGTATAGAGATTGGGGTGCTTGCGGATCAGCACGACGCACTCGTCTTCCCAGGGGTGCCCCATATGACTGATGACAATTCGCAGGTCCGGGCACGCGATGGCAATGTCTTCCAGCTGGATCGGATTGGCGTACTTCAACGGGCCGGTTCTGACGAATGATGTGCCCTGGTGAATGTTGACCGGAATACCCAATGATTCTGCCTTCCGGAACAGTGGAAGATGTATCGGGTCCTGTGGATTCCAGTTCTGGTAGATCGGCGAACATTTTAATCCTCGCAGACCAAGATTGTTGACGTAATGTTCGAGTTGATCAACGCAGTCCGGATCGTTGGGGTCAACCGAACACCAGCCGACAAACTTTTCGGAATGCTCGGCGACGAAGCGGGCGATGAGTTCCTGGTCGCAGTTGATTCCGGTGAATGGGGCTTTGATGCCGAACACAATCGCCTTGTCGACATCGGTGGTGGCCGCGAGCAACTGCTCAGGCTTCGAATCGAATGCGTTGGCTTCTTTGACATCGCTGCCGGCGAAATAGACATCGTCGGAAAGTTTCATCTTGGCCCGCTTCGCTTCCCATGCGAAGTCGACGAATTCATCCGAAAGATGTTCCGGGTGCCACATCAGGTTGGTGTGTGTGTCAAACAACATAGCCATCTTCAATCGCCTTTGACGGGTTCACCGCAAACCAGCTTAGCGCACCCAAAAAGTAAAAGGCAGCATGCAGGTAAATCACCAGATCCCAGTTTCCATCGGTTTCGCGAATCTGATCAAACCAGTTGCCCAGAACGATTGGCAGCAAGACGCCTGCCAGGCACCCTGCCATGTTCATGACTCCCATGACGACCGCTGTGTGCCGGCCGCCGATGTCGATGGTCGCGGTCCATGCGGCGGGGGACCCGATACCGGAAAACAGTGCGCCCATTGCAATGACAAGCGAAAGTTCCGTCGCTGACGACGTCCAGGCAGATGCCATCGTAAATAATCCGCTGACGGTCAACGACACGATCGCCGTTCCGCTGCGGCTGATCCATTTACTGCCCGTCACTCGAAACATCCAGTCTACAATGACTCCCCCGGAAATGCTTCCAATGACGACAGCAATCAACGGCAGACTGTTCAGCATTCCCGCTTCCGCTTTGTTGATGCCGTAGACGTATTCCAGAAAAGCAAAAAACCACGTCACAAAAAAAACGTAACCCGCAGCGCGAAAGAACGACTGCACACACAGCCCCCACATTCCCGGACACTTCAGCATATTCAGCATCAGCGTCCTGTTTGAAGTCTCCTGCCCTGTCACATCCTCCGTTTCGGCCGCATCACTCTCTGTGTGAATAGTCGCAGCGTTATCGGGCCGATTGATTTCATGAATCAGATCGAGTTCCGCTTGATTTACGCTGCGGTGATCCTTTGGAAACGTGCGAAAGAAGTAGCAGAAGCTGAGTGCCCACACGATTCCGACCACGGAATAGGCCGCAAAGATGGCTCGCCAGCCGTAGTCGTGCGCCAGCAGCCAGCCCGTCAGTCCCATTGTGAACGCGCCTCCTATGGACATTGACGCGACGATCCAGGAACTGCTCCGTCCGCGCCACCGGGGCGGGATCCAGTCCTTCAGAATCTTTGCGGAGATCGGAGCCAGGCCTGCCTGAAAAAGTCCCAGGGAAAATCGAGATGCCCACAGCATTTGATATGCAGAGGCCATGGCTGACCATGCGTTGCTGAGTGACCAGCACACGCTCAGAAACGCAAATGCGAAACGCGTTCCGAACCGATTGCCCAGCCAGCCACCGGGCACCTGGCACAGCAGATAGCCGACTGCGAATGCGCTCATCAGCTCGCCCATCCGCGCGTCGCTGAATCCGAGATCTTCCTGGATCGAGGTGTTGGCCGCCGATATACAGTACCGTGTGAGATATGCGCTCGCGGACGCGAATGACACGGCTCCGAGTACGAACCAGCGGACACTGGTTGGCGAATCGGAGCGGGATTCGGGAAGTCCGCGAGTCACGTTCTTCTTTCGAGGAATCGACGCAGAACATTGCGCGTGATGGCCGAAGTCCCGTCGTCAATCGGCAGCGACAGTGTCCAGCATAACGAACCTGCGGCAAAGACGCTTCCGCCGGAGGGTGTATCGTAAATCGTGAGATCCGCACCTGCCGTGGCGGGATTTGCACCTTTGGCAAGGTGCAGAATGTTATCCGGAGAATCGGGGCTGATCTTATCCAGTTCGTGTGCCGACGCGCCGCCAGGACAGCGTTCGTGCAGGCTACTCATTCCGAACAGATCTTCGTTTTTCAGACCCGTGCCTGCGAAAACCCAGTGGTCATCGTTGATCACACGGTATGGAGCACCCGTCTGGAATCCGGAGTGTGTGTACGCCACTCCCAATAGCCTTGCTTCGGTTTCGCCGCGGAGGCAGTGGTCTCCTTCGCGGCGACACAGAATCGTCGAGTCGTCTTGAAATTCGACCTCCGCATACATGGCGCATCCGCCCAGATACATGAGCCGGCCGCCCTGTTCGTACACCCATTTCTTAATGCGAGAGTACATCTGTGGCGACCAGTACTCGGAATGAAGATTCAGAACAAGGACGTCATAGGCTTCCAGCGGCAAACCATCGAAGTGCAGATCGGTTTCCGAGTACAGGTCGTAGTCGAACCCTTCCCGCTCCATCCAGCCGAGCAAACGCCATTCTCCAGGTGCGAACACGGAGTCGATGCGGCCTGGGATCGTGTCCGAAATGTGAGTGTCCTCCGGAACGCAACTGGCAGGCTCAGGCCGCTGGAACGACAGCGGCGCGGCTTTCTGTTCGAACGGCCAGGTGTCCGGTTGCGTGTAGCGTTTCAGGTCCTGGCGCGAATTGACGATGGGGCGATCGGGCAGGCCATCCTGGTTAAAGTAGTTGCTGCGTCCGCCAAATCGGTTGTACGCGTTTTGTGTTATCGTGGATGCCAGCACGGCGATTTTCGCCTGCGGCTCGCGCGGCGAAACGATCCACGGAAATGAGCAGAACTCACCATCGCGAGTCTTCGCATGCAGGTAGTACAGCCCTGAGCGTTCCGGTGCCGGGATACTGTGCTTTTGATATTGCAGATTGTAGCCCGTGCGATTCCAGTCGACTCCGGTCTGAGTGAAGTCACGGTCCGGCAGAATCTGAGCCATGGCGTTCGGCCCATGTTCATCGCACCACCCGAAACTGCGAATGAACTCTTTTTCCCAGCCGTAGCGCCAGAGGTCCAGCCGAAACTCGTTTGTACTGTGGACGCAGTATTCCGACGTCTCGCCGGACCGACTCCATTTGGGCCACATGAATCCGTACATGCGATCAGAAAGCAGCCGAAACCGAATCAACTCGCTACCAGTGACATTGACATCCACACGTTTCGCTGTGTAACCCGGCTTCGAAAGTGTGACCCGCCAGTCGCGGGATGCGATGTCGGCGTACACGGCTCCAGAAGCGCGGGAAGTTGCCGTCAACGACGTGCCGTTGCCTTCAAATTCGAATGCCACGCCCGCAATTGCGACATAGTCTTCGTCGCTGACATATCCGACCAGCACAGTCGCTCCCCTTTTCTAAGTTCAATCCAAAAATCGTAGCAGAACGTTTTCCGTAATCTTTGAGACAGCATCGTCCACAAGCACGGAGCTCGGCCAGCAGATGGATCCAACGGAGAACACGGCACCGCCTCCACTCGGTTCGTGAATTACAATTTCAGCACCGCCACCATCCGGGTTAAGGCCTCTTGCCAGCACTTGCACGTTCGATGGCGATGAACTCGATACTTTATCTGTTTCATGACCGGACGCTCCGCCGGGAACTCGCATATGTAGACTCTTCTGGCCGAAGGTGTCGCCATTCGTCAGCCCGGTTCCTTCAAAGCACCAATGATCCGCCTTAGTCACCTGGTACGGTGCGGCTGTCATGATTCCCGGGAATGTAAACACAACGCCCAGCAGGTTGGCTTCCGATTCCTGTCGCTTGGCAAACCGGCTTTCGTATTCACGACCATCCGGTGCGAACTGCGGTTCTGAGTGACTCCAATTGGTGTTCTGGTACACGATGCGATGATCGTCGAGGAATTCGACTTCGCAGTTCAGGCCGTTGCCGCCCAGATACATCAGCCGCCCGCCACGTTCGAAGACCCAGCTTTTCAGTCGGAAGTACATGTCCGCAGACCAGTATTCCGGATGAGTGCTGATGATCAACACTCGGTATTCGTCCAGTGGAACCTGGTCGAAATGGAATTGTGTTTCGCTGTAGAAATCGTAGTCCAGCCCTTTGCGTTCCATCCAGCCCAGCAAACGCCATTCGGCCGCCGCCATATGACAACCCTGACGACCGGCGATCGGGTCTGTCAGCTGCTCATTCTCGTCGATGTGATTGAATGGATCCGGGCGTTCGAGTGACAGTGGTTCGTAGGTGTCCTGATCGTAGCTGCGATGTTCTTGCTCAGTATATCGTTTGAGTTCCAGCCGCGAGTTAATGATGGGCGTCGACGGCAGTCGGTCTGCATTAATATAATTGCTGCGGCCACCGAAGCTGTTGTATGCGTTCCAGTTAATGTCCGATGCCAGCACTGCTGTTTTTGAACGAGGTTTGTCTGGCGCTACAATCCATGGGAACGTGAATGAGAGCCCCGATTTGCTTCGTGTATGGAAGTAGTACAAACCAGAGCGTTCCGGAGCTTCGACAAACTGATTCAGCGCCTTGCTGTGGTAACCATGTTTGTTCCATTCAACGCCGGTCTGTGTGTAATCGCCATCGGGCGTAATCTGCATCGTGGCGCGCGGTCCGTGTTCGTCGAACGTACCGATGCGGCGGATGAATTCCTTTTCAGCACCGTAGCGCCGGAGTTCCAGCTCGTATTCTTCGACGGCGTGCACTCGAAATTCGGACCGCTCACCGGACTTCACGCACCGAGGCCAGACGTAACCCAGCAGACAGTCGGATAACAGACGAAATTGATGTGGTGCATTTTCCCGAATCTTTGCCTTGACGATTTTCGAACCATACCCTTCGCGGCCCACGACAATCTCATAGTCGCCTGGCGAAATGTCCGCGTAGACGGCGCCCGAAATGCTGGAGCGCGCCGCGACGACGTCGCCATGATCTCGGAATTCGAACAGTACGTCGCCCACGGCCACGTAACGTTCGTCACTGACGTATCCCACAAGCATGTTCCGTGGCCTTTCTGGAGTCAGTCTGAATACCTTTGGTGTGTCGCTTCCTTCGATACGAATCAATGAAAGGCTAACATAAAGCACTGGCATTGACAGTGGCACGACTCGTTTGTTACAGCGCCATCGGTCAGAACGCTTCCTTGTGGCATCCCGGCGAATTCCTGGATTGATGCTCTTCACCTGTTGCCACCTTGAACGTGTTTTGCGATCGTGTCCAGGGAGATCCCTGAACAAATTGTGAGGCGAAGATGATCGTCGACGTCCACAGCCATACCTGGCAATACCCCACTCATTTCAATGACGACTTTCAACACCAGGCACGTCGGGCCCGGGCCGGTGTTGAGGTGGATCTGACAGTGCGCTATGACGAATACATGGGCGGCGCGACTCAGGTCGATCGAACGATTGTGTTCGGTGGCAAGGCGCGGCTGAGTGGGTTGTGGGTTGATGATGAATACGTCGCTGAGTATGTGGCTGCTCATCCTGAGAAACTGATCGGGTTCCTGTCGCTCGATCCGACTCAGGATGATTGGCAGCAGGAAATGCGGAATGGCCACCAGGAACTTGGTCTGCGCGGTATCAAACTGCTGTCAATGTACGCGGGATTTCAGCCGGATGACGAACGACTCGATCCGCTTTGGTCATACGCCACTCAGCATTCACTGCCGGTGCTGCTGCATACCGGCACAACGTTCATCGCCCAGGCGCCGCTGGAGTGTACTTTGCCGCGACATCTGGATCGTGTGGCGATACGCTTCCCCGAAGTGAAGATTATCATGGCACATCTCGGACATCCGTATGAACACGAATGCGTTGCCGTAGTTCGCAAGCACCCGAACGTGTACACCGACATCAGTGCTTTGCACTACCGACCGTTTCAGCTGTACCACAGTCTGATGTTGGTGCAGGAATATGGAGTCTGGGACAAGCTACTGTTCGGCAGTGACTATCCGTTTACGACCGTGGATGCATCGATCGACGGTTTGCGCAAGCTGAATGAACAGGTTGAAGGAACGTCATTGCCGCGTCTGCAGGTGGATGAAATTGAAGCCCTGATTCAACGCGACAGCCTGGGACTTCTGGGGCTGGATGGATGATTAATTCGTGCGAAACACGGCGCCGCGTTCGGCTTCGATACGTTTGGCGATCTCGTTGATGCCCAAACAGTTCTCCGGCCAGACTGCAGCGGGCACGTGCGATAGCCGCAGCAACAGCCTTGCCAGCATTCCCGCGTATCCCTTCAATTCGCGGATTCGCACCTTGTCGGGGGTAATCGCCGCGACTGCGCTGGCGGCTGCAAGATCGCGGAGTCGAAGATTAAGCAGGCGTGGCTCGGTGAATGGTTCGAATTCAGAGTGAATCAGTGCGACGCAGCCCGACAGACGATCCCGCAGTGGCTAGGGTTCATGCGGCATTCCGTACCCGACATCGACGGCGGGGGCTTCGACGTCGATCGACGGGCAAAACAGGCACGGGCGTGCGTCGAGGCGCCATGCGTCGTGGGTGACGACCTTCAGTGATCCAGCATGGCAGTCAGCGGTGTGCAGTTCAAATTGTTCGACAGACTTGTTCTGCAGATGAAGCAAGTCAAACTGTCCGGCCACATACTCCGCAGCCGCGCGTTCGTTCTCCGTTCCCGCCCAGCGCACTCCGATGTTGTCGCAAAGGACGTTGATGTGATCGGCAATGCACGAGCCGACGTACGCTTCACCCATCAGCCAGCAGTCAGTTGTTCTCCAATCAATACTCATTCCTGTTCCACAGTCCGATCATTCGTTGATTACTCGTTTCGAGACTGCGACAGCCTGTCATCAGAAGTCCACTTCATCTGATACGATGAAGAGAGTCTGGTCGACAATGTGTGGCACACTCGGAACTGCCGCGACAAACTACGAATACAGTACCGTAAGAATCCCGGCAGCCACATCAACGTGATGAGCTGATTCGACGGAATCCGGAGAACGGAAAATGCCAGCGTGTCTGCCCGTCTGTGTTCATCGTCGTCCGCGGCCAGATGTTCCTGGCTGTGATGAAAAGCGGATGGCCGAACGGCGGGAATTTGCACGCCAGTGGTCATTCAGGCCAATGGCAGCGATCTGCCGTTCATACGTAATGTTGAATTCACATCCACGAAGCAGACCTTCGGCATAAGTTTGTGGGTGGCATCGCGCCACATGACGTTAAACGGCAGAGGTGCGGTCGGAGTCCGAAGCAGAGTCCGGCGGAAGCGGCAGTAGTCCACGCGGAAACAGATGCCGACTTGCCGGAACGAAACCGGCGTCTGAATCAAAGTACAGGTAGTGAGTGATCTTCATTGTGTCGGAGTTGAAATCGATCACGTTGAAGCTGTTCTTCTCACGTTCTCGTCCTCGGCCACGTCGTGACGTTGTTGTCCCGGACTGTACGATAACGATTCCGCGTTCACGGTGGACTCCTGAGTATACATCAAGTGTGTTTCCGATGTAGGCACGGTGCAGATGACCTCCCAGAATCATGTCGACGTCGTCCTCAACGAATCGCATGATGGCTCGTTTCGCTTTGGGCATGGTTCGGTCGTACAGATTGTCCGGTGCCGGAGCGAAGTGATGATGCGCTACCACGATTCTTGCTGCGTCCACAGGTGCCTCGGCAAATACCTGTTCAGCGGTTTCCAGTTGCCACTGATGAATTCGACCATTGGTGATGGCCGTTCGTGGCGATGATGAGTCGATGCCGACAATGACGGCGTGATCCATGGAGAGCACCGGGTTAATTTCCGGGGAGATGTACTTCCTGTACAGACCGTGCGAATCGAGGAAACGTTCGCGAATTCGACACAGCGGGACGTCGTGGTTACCGGGAACGTAGAGCCGAGGCACGTCGGGAAGTCGATCCAGAAATTCCCGCGCAGCCTGAAACTGTTCTTCCTTCGCTCGCTGTGTAAAGTCACCACTGACGACAATCGCGTCGATGTTCAGATGATGAGCAATTCGCAGCACGGCCTGTCCTACTTCAGCGATGAATGGTGGGCCGAAGTGAAGGTCGGAAAGATGCAGGATTCTTGCCAGCGGTTGGGAGCGGTGCATGGCGAGGTGCTTTTCAAAGATAATTGATGCCACCCGAAGAGAATGCACACTTCGTACCGGTCGCCACGAAGTGCGATCCCTCAGATTATCAAGCGATTGAGGTCTGGATCGGCTTGAACGCCTGGCTCATGCCTTCTTGAGTTGAACATAACCTGCCACTCATTCATTCGATACTGTGCAGAAGTGCGAATTCGCACGTCTGCGTCACGCATTTCCGTTCGCACCAATGGAGCCAATGCGGCATGTTAACTGCAAGTCCGGAAGGTATGCGAACTCTTGCCAAACGACTTTTGTTGCCGTTTCTGATCGTTCTGTTCCTGGCGATCATTGCAGTTCTGGCATCACGTTACGCGTCGCTGGACTGGTTTGTTCGTAACGACCGGTGGCTGAGATCAGTCATCAGGGCGAATCCGGTGACATCGTCGTTCATTGCGTTCGCCATCTATCTGATTGTTTCTCTGGTTCCGGGAACAACAGGCAAGTCGATTGTTCTCGGCTGGTTGTTTGGACTGCTGGTGGGCGTGATCATTGTGAACACGGCATTGGTGGCGGCGTCACTGGTGACGTTTCTGCTGTGCCGATATTACCTGAAGGCCGAGGTACAGTCCCGCTTCGGCTTCTACCTGCGACCGATTCAGAGGCGGATGAGGAGTGATGGGACTCTGTATTTGCTGACGCTGCGTCTTGCGCACGCTCCGTTCAGTTTCATGAACTACGCCGCCGGAGTGGGAACGGACGTTTCTTTCCACACGTTCTGGTGGACGACTCAGCTCGGCCTGCTGCCCGGAAACATCGTGTTCGTCTACGCCGGATCTCGGCTGCCGACAATCGAAGAAGCCATTGTCCGCGGCCCATTGGGGCTGTTGGATGGTCCCATGATGCTGGCACCGTGGCTGACGACCTTTCCGTCTGTGTCGACAGCACGCGGTTTTTTGGTGTCGGTCGCGGCAGGTCTGCTCATCGTGGTGGCGGCGTTTCTCGGAGACATAAACATGTCGGCGATCAAACGAGATGTTGGCGTGAAGGACGGCAGTTCGATTCTGCCGGGGATGGGAGGGGTCATCGACCGAGTTGACAGTTTAACGTTTACGGCGCCGGCCTTTTATTACTTTCTGATTGTCGTCCTCTGAAAGATGTTATTGCAGGAAGTCATGATGCCGAATCGCTGCGAACCAATGACCAAGCTGCCTGACGATCCGCTGTCGTCAAATGGACAGGACCTGCCGAGTCCTTTTAAGGACCGGTACCTGACGATACCGAACGTCATCTGCTTTGCTCGAATCATCGGATCCCTTGCTCTTATTCTGGTCTCCGCAGCAGGCCATGTTAACGTCTTCGTTATCGGCTATGTTGTCTTCAGTCTCTCTGATTGGGTGGACGGCTGGCTGGCAAGATGGCTGAATCAGCGTTCTGATTTTGGTGCGAGACTCGACAGCGCTTCCGATGCCGTTCTCAATGCCTGCTTACTGATTGGCAGCCTGATTCTGAAATGGGACGTACTTCAGGGCGAGCTTGCGTGGTTGCTGATGGCTATCACCAGTTACGCAGTCTCGATGAGCTACGGCCTGTGGAAATACGGGCGTTTCCCCAGTTATCACACCTACGGCGCAAAAATGACCAATTACCTTGTCCTGGGCGGAGCCGTTGCGATGCTGCTGGACTGGGCCATCTGGCCGCTAAGAATTGCTGCTGTCGCCGGCACGATGGCAAATCTGGAAGCGATCGCCATTACATTCGTTCTTCCAACGTGGCGTGCAGATATGCTGACGTTGTTGAGAGTGTTGCCCGGTCGATCCGGAAAGGCTGACTGACGGTTTCACGTTCGTGAACCATCTGTTCAAACGCTCGTCTGTGGAGCAGAAACAGATCTCTTCGAACGGACGTCGCCTGACTGAGTAGAAACCTCTCGTGGCACGTTTACAAGATTACCGCGTGGTTCGGCGTTCGACCGGAGATCCTCTGTTGACCGTCCGTTACCTTCTTCGCTGTCGGGCGATTCAATATCGCATGAGCTGTCCAGAGGTGTCGGCAAGGGCAAATTTCCGGCTTCCATAAGTCGGTCAAATTCGCGGTCGTCGAATGTTGCGGCGGACGTGGCCATGATCCCGAAACCTCCGCCCAGCAGCATCAGTCCAACGATCATGCACAGTCCCACAGCCGGCAACGATAATCGTCCGTTGACACCGAGATTCTGCAACGTTCCCGCAGCGACCATCAACATTGTGGCAACTCCACAGGCGCTGAGGACTAAGCCCGTCAGAAATCGGAGTTTCCTCATCGGCCTGGAATCACGTGGTGTGCTTGTCTTCATCCTTCTTGTCTCCCGTCCTGTAAGTAGACACCTTTCCACAACCGAAAAACCGAAACGGTTGTCGCGTGCTCCGCGAATTCACCGTCACCAACGTGATCCAGCTTCGCGTGGTTCAAACAATTGTGCCAGGAATCTGCCACTCTCGTCGAAGTACAGGATTCGGCGCTGCGAAAACGCTGGCATTTAGCGGATTTGCGGTGCTCCGGCCCTTTTTTGAAGAATCTGCCGAAATGCAGCCAGGCTTTCTGAAGCAACGGCGAATCAGGCGTGTGGCGAGTGTTCATGTCACAAGTGTGTGTGTTTCCCATGGTACGTGAGGTTTAGGAGAGAATACGATGTTAAAGAAAATGGTTATCGGTTCGCTGGCTACGACACTTGTCGCCGGGTTTATTTTCGGAAAGGACATGTTCAGCTACGCTACCACGGCATGTACTAATGTTCGAGACGCAGTGAAATCCGAAATTACTCCGGAATTTGAGCTGGCTCGGATTCGCAATGAAATTGACAAACTCATGCCGGAGATTCGTCAGCACATGACAGTGGTGGCCGAACAGAGTGTTGACGTCAAGGACCTTGAACGAGACATCACGAAGAAAGAATCTAATCTGGCTGGCCAAAGGGAAGCGATTCTCGCTCTGCGAGGCGATCTCACCAGCGCACACGATAAGTTCACTTACCGCCATGTGTCGTACACTCGCGGTGAAGTGGAATCTGACCTGTCCCAGCGTTTCGAAGCATTTCGCGTGGGCGAAGACGCCGTGACTCGTGATCGCCAGATCCTGTCCGCTCAGCGGCAGACTCTGCGAGCCAATCAGCAGAAACTGGACAGCATGTTGGGACGAAAGCAGGAACTGTCTGTGCTGGTGTCTCAGGTGGAAGCTCGACTGAAGACAATTCAGGCAGCTGAGGCGGTCAACAACATCGAAGTCGACGACACGAAGCTCACTCGCGTTGAGGGCCTGATCAAGGACCTGAATCACGCCCTGGACGTAAGGGAATCTCTGCTGGAAACAGAAGGCCATGTCATGGGCCGCATTCCGGTTGAAGTCGATTCAGTTGAGCTGCAGACTGATGTTGTGACAGAAATCGATCAGCACTTCGGCCTCGTTTCTGACGAAGCCGAAGCAAATAGTAACAGCTCAATCTGAGTCAGCATTCTGACTGTGCCGGCAACGGCACGTCACTGCGTCAGCGATTCTGAGAGTCGCGTCGAATCAGATTCAGCATGGCAGGACGGGAAACCTACCGCTGATCCGGGACACACACCTGCTCCGGGCTCAAAGGCTTGAGCTCGGAGTATTTTTATTCGGTAAATTGATTCGAATTACGAACAATACTGATCTGAATCAAACAAATTCTCGTTCCGACAAAGTCACTTCGGAACGAATATCACCCTTCGACAACTCGGTACAATGAACTCGGGCACTCTTCAACTGGATAGTCAACGCCGGCAAAATCGCTGGTATTGTGATACCTGCGTGCCCGCACAGGGGGTGACTCTTAAGGCTCTTGAGGGGGAAATGGTGGCGACGAGTCCCTGCAAAAAGTACATGCTGTGGATCGACGGAGTCGGTGCGTGGCAATTGTGCGTTGGCGAGTCGTTTATTGTCGGTGCACCATCTTTTGAAAAAAAATCTGCTGACATCGCCCTGCTGGCAAATATCTCGCGAATTCACGCTTCTATCAAACGCAACAGCGAAGAATGGCGTCTGACGGCTCATCAGCCGACGACCGTTTCCGGACGGACAGTCGAGCAGGACACGGTTCTTCGTAGTGGTGATGAAATCCGGCTGGCGGAACGAGTGCGACTGGGGTTTCGGATTCCCAGTATTCTCAGCACTTCTGCTGTTATCGACTTCGAAAGTGATCATCGACCATCACACAGCGTTGACGGTATTATACTGCTGGCGGATCATTGTCTGCTGGGGCCACGGCGAGACCACCATATTCGTTGCACGCACTGGCCCGACGTTGTCGTCTTGTTTTTGAACGAAGGAAAGCTGCGTTGTCGGTCGAAGGCTGCTCTCAGTGTCGACGGACAAGTTGCGGCGGATTCCATCGAGCTCAAACATGGTTGTGTCGTAACAGGAGAAGAACTCAGATTTCGAGTCGAACAGATGGAGTAGAGTGCGGCACTCAGTAGATCCTGGAAATTCAGGCAAACACGCGAAAAACGAAACGAAAACCGGGTCGGACTTAAGTTATGAAATTCACCTTTGCACCAGAAGCGCGTCCTCTTGATGGATACACCATCAAGCGTGCCGTCCACCGGGGTGGATTTGGCGAGGTGTACTATGCTTTGAGCGACGCAGGCAAGGAAGTCGCTCTCAAGCTGCTGAACAATAACCTGGAAATTGAGCTTCGTGGTGTCAGGCAGTGCCTTAATCTCAAGCATCCCAACCTCGTCACGATCTTCGATATCAAACAGGACGGTGACAACGACCACTGGGTCATCATGGAGTTTGTCAGTGGTCGCGGCCTTTATGAGGTGCTGCGAGACTACCCCAATGGCATGCCGTTGGAAGAAGTACTCTTCTGGCTCGGCGGAATAACGGCCGGACTCAGCTTTCTGCACGACCGCGGTATCGTACATCGCGACCTCAAGCCCGCCAACGTATTTCAGGATCCTGGTGGTGTCAAAATCGGCGACGTTGGGCTGTCGAAGTACATTTCAGAAAGCCGCCGTAGCGCTCAGACACAGAGTGTTGGCACGGTCTACTACATGGCTCCTGAAGTTGCCAAAGGCCGATACGGCCGAGAAGTCGATGTCTACGCCATGGGCATCATGCTGTACGAAATGATCACCGGCAAAGTGCCGTTCGATGGTCAGACAACGGCCGAAATACTGATGAAGCATCTTACGGCGGAACCGGACTTATCCTGTCTCCCCGCAGAGATGCGTCCGGTTCTGGCAGCGGCTCTGGAAAAAGATCCGGACCAGCGGACCGGCAGCATTGAAGAACTTCAACGACAGTTTCGCAATGTCGTCCAGACTGCCGACATGGCCGCTCCCGTTCCTCTGGCAAAGTCGGCACACGCAGCAGCACCAACAGCCGGAAAACGCGCCGCACATGTGCAAACGCCGGAATCTGCAACCGTCGTCGACGTTGACATTCAGTCCGCGAACCCCGCCCCCACTGGCATTGCTGCTGTTGTTGGACTCTGGAACGCAATTCCCACGCCATTGCAGTGGGTCATTGGCGGTGCCGGGGCATTGCTGATTCTGGAATCCGGGATGTTGCGTTCGGTCGCGGTCGGCGGCATGATTGGCGGAGCCGCGTATCTGGGTTACAAGATCCTGAGCATTTTTGGGGGCGAACCATTTCGTACGAAATCAACGCCCCATCAGGCTGCTCCCATTCGGCCTGCTGCTGCTCCACCTCGCGGTCAGAGACCTGCGTCGCCGGCAGCGGAGACCAGAGTCCCATCGGATCCCATTCCGGCGCGAAGGTACGCACGAAATACTCGAGACCGGAATTATACACCAGCGACGCTTCGAAAAATTTCGAAAACTCATCGCGCCACCGATATGACGACGTCGATCACCGTGTCGCTGGCCGCATCGGCCCTGGTGACCACGGCCGTCTTTCTTACGACCGATTTATTAATTGACAGCGCTCAAGCCGTCTATTTTGCCGCCATCACAATGCTGGCATCGTGGGCGCTCATTATTCCGTCGAAAATCTGGGAAGGTCGTAGGGGCGACAGTTTCACGCGGAGACTGTGTCTTGGCACTCTTGGGCTGGGTGTCGGTTTTCTGGCAGCCGTGCTGCCGGAGTATCTGCTCATCAGTCATGACGTACCGTTTCACGGCGGTTTCAATGGTGGCCCTGTGCTCGTTGGTCGTGTTGCGGTTGCTGACGGAACGGGCTTTCCGACGGTCGCCTGCTTCATGATATTTTTTGCGGCTTTGTTTTCTGCCCGACGCTGGTGGTGGCAGGTCGACAGTTTTCGCAAAGCGCGGTTTCGAGTTTCCAGCGCGTTGTTCACTCTGGTGATTGGCGTCGTGATTGCGGCGGTGCTGCAGAAGTTTTCTTTCCCGGAAGCTCTGGGAGCAACGTGGGCGCTGGCTATTTCGGCTGTCGTACAGTTATCTGCAGGCTGGACTCCAGCCGAGGACAGAAGGCTTGCGCCGGCACCCGCACCGGACAAAACACCCGACAGGTCGGTCAATCCACCTGCTCACATGGCCAAGGCCGAGCAGGCGTCATTCAATTGAGAATGAATCGTGTTGCTCGTCGCGGAATTCAGGCAGTCGCAATGTACAGGTCATCACAACAGAAAGTCGGAGCAAATCTATCATGATTACGCTGATGATTTTCGTCGTCGTTGGTTTTCTGCTGCTGTCGGGGCTGTTTGCGCATCGCCGCAGTATTTTTCATGCGGCCGGTGTTGCAGTGGCCATCTGCGTTGGCCTGGCTTTGGTGTTCTCCGTTTTTTATATGGGGAAGATTACGCTGGAGCCGCCCGATTCCAGGCTAACAGCGATGGTCAATGATAACAGTAGTGAACTCCCTGGAGTCCGCATGTCGAATGAACGTGCGCACGAAACCGGAATCACGACCGTCCTGTCGACATCACAGTCCGGGGCAGTACAGCAACTGGAAAACGGTGATATGCTCGTATTGCCGTTGTCTCAGGACTTCCTGGCTGGACTGCTGGGCCCGGAGGGCGCAGCAGCCGTTGCAAAGTTGAATGCATCCATTTCGCCGGAACTGCGACAGGCCTATGCCCTCATTCCGTTGTCCGCAACAGCGCCGCAGCCAGCCAGCCCTGTGATTCGACACGCTGGCGGAATCCGCACCTTCCTGGCGGCGCTATCACATGTATGGACCGCTGCAACTCCGGAACCTCACCTGACGGCAGAAGCGAACATCGAACCGGCTGTTTCCCGGGATTCGTCGCGGTCGTCGGAGCCACCGGAATGGATCGACAATCCTGGTATTGGGCAAACGGTCGTGCAGTCGCAGTTCGTCGAAGCCAGCATCCCCGCGGCAGAAGCGTTGAGACCAGCCATCGTTGAAGCGTTGAGGCACAGAGTGACCGGATTGGTTTCCCGCAGGTTTGCCGCAGACGACGGTTGGGAAAAGGTGGTGGAACTGGCGGTGACGGATCACGCTATTCGCAATTCCTCCAGGAAGACCTGGACCCGCACTGAAGTGATTGACGCCGTGGGCAGTCCGACTCAGATGCGCAAGACATACGCTTTGATTGAGTTCCCGGAAGAATTCGAAGAACAGATTCTGGGCGACATCGAGACCGCACTAAAGAGGAATCGCGTCACAGCCCTGTGCATTACACTGGGCATCGTTTGGCTCTGCGCAGTGCTGCTGAACTTAGCCTTTCGCGCTGGACAACATGGAACGTTTCTCAGGAAGCTTGCCACGGTGCCGGTGATGGGGTTGCTGATCCTGCCGTGTGTCCTTGCCTTTGTTTTCATGACCAGCGCCATGGCCAGCGGTCGGACATTCGATTTCAGTTGGTCCGAAAACCGCATCAGCTGCGTGGTTGACCGCGTTGGCAAGTAAGATTAATGCCCCGCAGAGTATAGCCGTTGTCGATAACAGCTTCCTCTGCTGGTTGAGAGCAACACTCACAATGTATCCTGTGCCACGTCAGAACGTGCGTTCATGCTGGCTCGCTTTCAATCCGTGCAGGTCGCTTTTTCCCAGTCGTTCGTGAAGTACTCGGCACCGTCTTCGGCCGCAGCAGCTTTAAGCAATTCAAGTCGCCGACCGCAAAGCGACTCGATCGCAGCGTCATCGGGACAACCGCGAATCTCCCGACGATACGGCAATCCGATAAAGCCGGTGGCGCCCAACACGGCAATCCTGAATTTCATGTTTGTGCTTTGTCAGAGCTCGAGTATTGGGATTGGTCTGATGGGAGCTCGGCTGTTCTGACCGAGCAGGTGCAGCAGTCGAAGTCTTCATGGGATGGTCAGCGCAAATTCGGTGTTTCACTTCCCGATGTAGTCCACTTCAGTTGAATGTTGATGCAGCTTCAGGTTCTACTTCAGAATCTTCAGACGCAGATCCTTGAAATGAACAATCATGTCGGGGTCGTGCAACTGAAGCTGGATCATGCCCTTGTGCAGTCGCCGTTCCGGGGCGAGGTATTCTGTAAACTCCGACGCCAACTTGCCGTTGATGTAGAACTGGAAGTGATTCTGTTTTGCAATTACCCGTACGTCGTTCCATTTTCTCTTCCTGATGTCGGCCTCCGTCAACCCGTTCTCGATCGGTGTGATCACAGGTTTGTCGTTTTCATCAATGATTAAGCGATCGCCCAGGAAACAACGATGTTCTGTGCGACCGGGAGTATGAAAATCCCACGCGCCAAGAACCTGCTTGCCGATCCCCAGGTGCCCAAGGTCGGCGTGATAACATTGGAAGTTGCGGCGACCCGTTGGGTCGGGAATTGCACGAATGCTTACACCGCTGTTGCCTTTGCCAGGGAATCGATAACTGAATCTGAGTTCAAAGTCGGCGATCTGTTTGTTTGCACTGTAGGTGAGGTAACCTCTGCTCTTGTCTCCGACACCGATCAGGATTCCGCCTTTCACCTCCCAGGCTGGGTCGGCTTTGGCGGGCATCGCTTCCCAATCGTCCAGTGTCCTGCCATCGAAGATGGAAACGAAACCTGATTCTGCATCCGGGGGCTCGGCTGACGCACTGTCCGACGGACAGCATCCGAGCAGAAATACCGCCACCCAAATCACGACGTCATTACATTTGTTCATGCTCGGCCATCCCGATCGAAAACGCGGTCGCAAACCTGATCAGCAATACGCCGCCTTGTGCGCTACCATTAATGGACATTGATACGGCACGTAACATGTTACGGTGACGATACCGCAGCACAACCCACCATCAGTTCCACGGTTGCCCCACCGAAATTGCGCTGGGTGGCACCATTTGTTTGCCACAGGGCGACCCGCTGGATCGTCGCTGAATCTGAACGCGGTCGCCGCACCGCCAAATCCGGTGAGGACACTAGTGCATTGTCACAGTTAAATCTTCGGGTTGCAGATTCGTGGCGTAAGCTTCCAGCTTGCGATTCATAAGGAAAAACACACGGCAAGCAGGATGCTTACCCCACTTTTTGACAGTGACAAAGCACTAGAGCAGTCTACAAATCGACGGAACCAGTTGTGGCTCGTGGGGGCAGACGTTCTGCTATTGAAACACGTCAACCGCGGCCATGAGCCAGCGAAATTCGCTGTATTGATCGCTACCGTACAACCCGGCCGGACGCGGAACCCGTCATCAGTGCATCCACTTCCGCCCGGTTACTGAAATTGAAGTCACCGAGAATGGAATGAGCCAGACATGAACTGGCCGTAGCGAATTGAAGAGCTTCTTCGGGACCGGCGTAGTCGTCATGGTTCAAGGCAAACAACAGGCCGGCGGCGAAGGCATCTCCGCCGCCAACGCGATCCACAATATTGCGAATCTGATACGGCTGATAGGTACCTTCCAGTTCCGGGGCAAACATCGCTTTATCGGCGGAAACGTCAAACAGCATCGCGCCCCAGTTGTTGTGGCTGGCTGAAATACTTTCACGCAGAGTCGTGGCAACAAATTTGACGTTGGGGAAACGTGACACAACCTGGCGAGCGACACCCGGATAGGCTTGCACTTCGACGTTTCCGGAATCCACATCGGTGTGTCCGGCATGGATCCCCAGAACATCGCCGCAGTCGCCTTCGTTGGCGATTAAGATGTCGACATGCGGCAGCACCCGAGCCATCGTTTCCGCTGCCAGCTGCTTCCGCTCGACGCCCGGTTTCCAGTTCCAGAGTTTCGCGCGATAGTTCAGGTCACACGAAACTCGCACGCCGGCGTCCTGTGCCCGTTGTACGGCCGCAATGGTGGCTTCTGCAGCGTGTTCTGATAACGCTGGAGTAATTCCGGACACGTGCAACGAATGCGCTCCGCTGAATGCGGTGTCCCAGTCATACTCAGCGGGTGCTGTCAGGCTGATGGTCGATCCGGCTCGGTCGTAGATGACGCGACTGGGGCGTTGGTTGGCTCCACTTTCCACAAAGTAGATGCCCATTCGTCCCGCGCTCGACCGAATCACATTGGCGGTGTCGACTCCCAGTCCCCGCAGCGTCGCAATACAGGCGTCAGTCAGGGGGCTGTCTGGCAGCGCAGAAACAAAGCCGACGTCGGCGCCCAGCATCGCCAACGACGAGGCCACATTCGCCTCAGCGCCGGCAAACGTCACATCAATCGGCCCTGGCAGCGTTTGTTGAATTCGCAGAAATCCCGGCGGAGCCATCCGCATCATGATTTCACCAAACGTCATGAATTGTGGCATGTTATTTTTCTTGCTGATACAACGACAGAATGCCTTTGCAGAAATCCGGTAAATCATCCGGGCGACGACTGCTCACGAAATGTCGATCGACGACAACGGGGGCATCTTCGAAGATGGCGCCGGCGTTGATGAGATCATCCTTGATGCCGGGCGATCCTGTGACCTTTACGTCTTTGTAGACGCCGGCAGAAATTGGAATCCAGCCACCATGACAGATGGCGGCCACAAGCTTGCCGGCTGCGGCGAACTCACGGGTGATTCTCAGTACTTCAGGATCGCGTCGAAGCTTATCCGGCATCCAGCCGCCTCCGCAGATCAGCCCGTGGTAGCTGGATGTGTCGATGCCATTGATGGCGATGTCAGAGACACACGGATAACCGTTCTTGCCGACGTACTTTGTACCTGCCTGCTGCCCTGCTGTGACAAACGTGCCGCCGGCTTCGATCAGTCGCAGCTTCGGGTACCAGAGTTCAAGATCTTCGTAGTCTGTGCCAACAAAGGCCAGAAATGACTTACCAGTCAGCATCAACAAGCTTTCCAATTCTGTTGGCGTACCAACCTGTAATTCTGTCTGAATGCGGCAAAGGGGCGGGAGTCTTTTCCCGACGAACAGTAATTGACTCTGATCCAACAGCGGCGAAAGAAGATTTTCGACCGTCTGCGTCTATTGAGTCTCAGTATTCAGCACTTCATACGGTTGCTTCGAATTGGTGCGACGGGGTGGATCCAGATAATGATAACCGGTGTTGGGGTTGGTTCGGTCGAATGCGAACGCGTCCCGATTGGCGATGAAGTGCCGCAGATACGTCACCGGAATGGCAAAGCCAAGGCCTTCGCCAAACGTCAGCTTCATGTTGATCACACCAACGACTTCGCCTTTCGAATTGAACAGCGGGCCACCACTGTTACCTGGATTGATCTGAGCCGTCGTTTGAAGGTAGACAATTCCGTTCATGTTCCGGTTACGAGTGCTCACGATGCCCTCAGAGACCGATCGTTCCAGCCCCAGCGGACTACCGATCGCAAACACGGTATCACCTTCACGCTGAGAGTCGTTTTCTGCCACGTATACTGGCTGAAAGTCGATTCCCTCCTGTTTGGGGATTTCCAGGAGAGCCAGGTCGAAATGAGGATTCAACGCTTGGATCTTTACGTCGCGAACGGCCACTCGTTCAAATTCTCCCGTCTTGCCACGATGGAATATTGTTACGGCGACCCGAGTTTGCCCTTCGATGACGTGATAGTTTGTCACGCAGTGACCAGCCTTGCTGATGATGAAACCCGAACCCAACCCATCCGGCGTCTGCACCAGGACGACTCCTTCAGCAAACCGGCTGACCAGTTCCTTGACTGTTCGCACCTGAAGTTTTGCAGACCGCAGCAGTCCCGAATCGGTTTTAATTGTTTCGGGTTTCGCTGAGGGATTGTCCTCGATTCGTTCGCTGATTTTGTCCAGCGGAATACGAATGACGTCGACACCGATGTCCACGAACAGGGAATCCTGCTGGACTTTCAGCACCTGACCAACAATCTGCTGTCCTGACTTCAACACGATGGTGTCGGCCTGGGTGTCAGATGCGGAAAGCATCGAGAATGCCAGGCACAAGCTGACGTTCAGGATTTGGGCCGTCCGGCGAATTCGATGTTTTTCAACCATGATCGCTATGTTCCGTGCCTCAGTGGATGAGGCGGTCATCGTTAGTTGTTCTTGTAGGCAGCGTGACATTCCTGGCACGCCGTGGACACCTTCGACAGGGCGAGCTCGTAGGTGTCGAAGTCGCCGCCTTCGGCTGCATTGACGGCGGCCTTCGCGCCCTCGACGATTCGCTGAGCGTATCCAACGTATTCTTCATCGTCGCCATAGCCATAATCGTCGAGTGAAATGACTTTGGCCAATGTTCCCAGAATAGTGGATTCGTGTTTGACCATATCCTGCTTCGATGCGAAGCCACCTTCGTTGACTTCGGTCTTCAGCTTCGTTTCCGCCTGGCTCATGCGCATCATGACGTATCGCATCTCGGCCACGGTCGAAAAATCATCGTCGGCGGATGGTTCATCAAGATCCGCGGGCCGCGAACGATTCAATGTGTCGGCCATGTTTTCGAACAGTTTCAGCAAACGATCCTGATCTTTTTTGCCGCGTTTCAGCGTGTCTTCGTTCATTTTCTTGGCGAGGTCGCGGATGTAGATCGCGTCCTCTTTCCAGCTGATATCCTCGGGATGCTGCATGACGATCCCCGACAACACTGCGACGGTAGCGGCGTTTGGAGGGACCATCAGCATTGAACTGTTGTACGACCCAACCGATTGCAACGACTGATTCAGGAAGTTGCGAATTGACGTGATCTCCTCGTCGATCACTGTCATCGGCATTAATTCGTCCCACGATTGTCCTCCGCTTGCGACTGTCGTCGGTGGGTCGGTCGCTGGTGCTGCGGACGGTGGCGAGTCATTGTTCATGGCGGGTGCCGCTGGCAGCGACTGACCGCCCGTCGAGGCAACCCCATTCAATGGCGTCGTATCCGACGCAACGGTATACGGCTGATCGAAAAAGACATCCAGGGGCACGTTTCCAAGGTATTCCACGCCGTTGGCGTCCTTCCAACGCTCGTTTTGTCGGCGCGGACCATTCGAGGCGCTGTTGGACGAAGCAGGCGGCGGTGTCACCGTTGTGGAATCAGTATTCGTTGTGGACTGGACCGCAGCTGGCGGGGGTGCCTCGCCGCCCCCGCAGCCGATGAGAAATGTCGATGCAGCGGCACAGACAACCGCGAACAGGATCTCTGGCCGACACGTGGACTCAGCGACAGCCAGACCAAAGGAGCCACGGCTGCGACTCGATCGCATTTTGTCACAACAAGACATGTTGAAGCACTTTACTTTTTCTCGTGAACCCTTGTGGCTCGTGGGCATAGCCGTTTCTCAATCTGGAACGCGTCTTTCGCGGGCACGATTCAGCGTAAAACTCTGTAGTCATCCACACCTGAGTACCGACCAGCTGCTTTCTGAACGCGTGGACAGCATTCTACACCATGTGCTGCCGATGAGCCATGTTGCCACGGAAACACCTTCCGACGATCAGAACGCTTTGAAATCCAGAAACATAACGTCTGGAAGTCCTGTTGCAGAGCGGTCTGGTCGGCCTTGCCCGGAACACCTACTCAATCGGAACAATCCTTAAAGTCTTCCCAGTTTTACAGCCGATGAAGCTGAATACCAGCAGGTGATCGTTGCGCCCTGTCGCTGCCCGGGAAGTTAGACATGAAACATAGACTTTTGGCCTTCATTGGCACTCTGCCGCTGGTTCTGGCTGGTTGCTGTTGCGTCCCGACTCCGGTTTGCATGCAACCCCCGGGCCCAGGGTATTGTGTTCCGGGGCCACTATTCGCGCCCGTCGGTCCCATGTGCCGACCATTTGCTCCCGTCATGCCCACGACCTGTCAACCCCTTGCCTATCAGGGGGCGGCCCGGTTTCCAGCAAGGCCGCATCACGGAGTGATGCGGCACAGCTGGCCGATCCCGCAGGCCTATGTTGCCAACAAGCGGAACGGCGGAACCAAACGAGACCCATGCGCCGACTGTCGTAGCCGGCGTGGTTGTACGTGCGGGGACCAGTTGCACGTGCGTCGAAGTTGCCCCAGCGATTGTTCGGCACCAGGTGTGGGTGCCTATGGCATTGAATTTGGCTGTCAGGCGCTCATTGGCACGTGCATCGATTCAGGCGTTTCCGGACGATCCGGACCACTGAACCGCCAGCCGGATTCCGGGCTGGAAAGTATTCAGCGGGCACCCGTTCCGCCAACACCGCCAGAGCCGGATGATCGATTCGTGGAGCCTCCGCCGGAAGTGAGAGTCGTCGTTCCTCCAACGAGCGTTCGCCGAGTCAATTACGTGAGTCTTAACAGTTCCATGCCGCCGGAAGACTACAACCGCAGCCACACGAAGTCGGCCGTCTACGAGACGTATGAGTCGACGACGATCCCCGCAATGACGGTTGTTCACAAGCGAATTGAGTGACGGAACGCCGCAGAACGCCTGGAGGTTTATCCCCAGGCTTTGTCCCTGACGTCGCGTTCTGACCAGTTCACGTGGGTGTCTTCGAATTGACACAACCGGTATTTTCCGAGATCCGGCGAGGTGGGCCCCTGCTGCAGGCAATTTTTGCCAGAGTCCAGGCATGGCGGCGCCGATACAGTCTTCGGGGATTGACTGTTTTGTGTAATCGGAAAAGTGACCAATGAACGCTCGAGTTCTTCTGCTGGTGCTGATTACTGGACTGTTTATGGCAGCCTGGGATGGGGATCAGGCTGCGATGCATGCGGCAATTGCCAAGCGTACGCAGCAAAGAGCCACTGCGATCGCTGCCATGGAGCGGACCGTCGATAGTGAGCCAACGGAAGTTGCACTTTCAAAACACTCACTAACCGTGCTGAAGATCCAGGAATCCAGGCCTGCAGCGTCAGAACAGATCGACGTACCGTTGCCTCCGGGCATCGCCGCTGGCCAATACCAGGCCGTCAATCAATTCGGCCACACACAGCTGATAGAAGTCTCGGAACACGAAGCAACCGGACAGAACGTTCGCGACTTCCACCTGGTTGACGCCAAAGACGGCAGCCGATGGTACCTGATCAGAATCGAACACCGGTAAGTCTGCGCGACGCAGTGCCTGTGACGTCAGAATTGCACTTCGCCGGGCAATCGTCAGGGGCGGCAGCAGAAATCACGCCATCCAACATCAGCAGGCAGAACCAACGACGATTACGTTTGACTCGCGCAGTTTTTCAAAAGATGTAGACGTGTGGCTCGTGGGAAAGTGACTTTCGCAAGTAAAAAGACGTTCGCCGCGGCCACGATTCAGCGTAATACGCTGCGGTTCTGTCATGCTTACTGTTGCTGTTCGCGACTGCAGATTCTGGCGGCCGTCGAAATCCTCACCAGCAGGATGCCGGCTCGCAGAAGGCCCATCGCCGCCAGCATCACGACGCCGGCTTCCACAATACGGGCGTCCTGCGGATTGGAGACGTAGCCGACCCCCGTTCGGACAAGATACAACGCGGCCAATATCAGCAGCCAGCCCGCGGCTTCACGAATCAGAATGAACATGCTGTGTCTCCGATGAATCATTGGGGATCGTTTTTGTTGCAGTGAGATTTCTGCGTCGAGCCATCCGACGACGTCGCTTAAGTCGTCGTTTGGTCACCATTCGCAGGTCTCGGTGCAGCCATTTAAGAAACACGCTGCGAAGGTAAACACCGGCCTGAGCGGGCGACAGCCTGCGCCAGACGCCTTCGTTGATGACAAGCCACGCCAGCACGAACACCGAAAACAGCAGCAGGCCGGACATGATAACGCGGTAACCGGTCGGTCGCAGACGAAACTCACGGATCGTATTGAGTCCTGTGAACGTCGTATCCACGGGCACGAGTGACATCAGAAGATACGCCAGTACTGAACAGGCGACAAGCAGCAGCACGGATCGACCGACTGTTACCATGGCCGCACCTGAATACCGGGACATCGTGGGTGAAACACGACCATCCATTGGAGCAGCACCGGCTGTCAGGGAAGACAGCAGTCGCCTGACTGTTGATTGCTTATCGATTTCCTGCAGGGTGCGGAAGCGACTCACGGCCATCATCAGCAAAACGGTGGCCATCACCCACACAAATTCGCCGACTATGCTGCGGGAACTCACCACGTGCGGCTCCAGAAAGAACAGGTGAACCTGCAGTAGCGCCAGCAGCAACGCACCCGTCCAGCGACGCAGCGTCAACACCAGGATCGCCAGAAAGAAAAACTTCAGCGACAGATTCAGCACAGCCCCCGTGTACAGGAATGTCAGAAAGAACCAGCCACAGAACATGACCAGCAGCAGGTTCGCCGCTTTCATGATCTGCAGATCAGGTCTGACTGCTGCCGAATTCTCAGCAGCAGCAGGTGGCTGCGAAGGTGTCAGAGATGACATTCAGCGGACTCCTGAAAATGCAACGCGGCCACTGCGAGCCAATTCAGTTTCTGCGAGCACCATTCGAATGGCCTCCTGCTCACCGGATAGAGCCACCGATGCCCCCAGTCGTCGCAACTCGCGCTGCAGGCGACTGGCGAGTTCACGACTGCGCAATCCTTCGGCCCGTTCCAGCAGTTCTTCGGCAGTCGTTCCGACATCAGTGCTGTGTTGTGGCTGCGGTCGGCGAAACGCCGGCGTCGGGCATACAAAAATCACCCGATGATGACGCGCCAGCGCCAGTTTGATGGCAGGCAATACGTGACTGATGTTCGTGGCACACTCCAGAAGATTGGCCAACACGACGTAAACTTCGTTGTCACGCGCCGTCGCCACGGATTCAGTGATGGCCTTGCTGAGCATTTCCATCGTCGCCATGCCGTCGTGAAACCCCTGACTGCGCGTTTCTACCAGGGGGGGCATCCACGATACGCCGGCTTCGCTTAACAGACGTTGAGCAAACTGCGCCATCATTCGATCATCGTGAATAAGTTCCACAATCTGGCTGACAGACAGGTCATACAAATCGGCCAGCACATTGGCCAGAATTGTGCGGCGGTAGAATCGACGACGTGTCCACGGAGCGATCGGAAAGAAGGTGAATGGCACCTGGTTGATTCGCGGATCCAGCAGTTCCGGATAGTGTTCGCCACACAGTCGCATGGCAGCATTAATCAGCGCTGGCGACAGCCGTTGGGCGGGAGGATTCGGTGGCACCGCGAAATCTGTAAACTGCTCAAGAAAATTGTGAAATCCACGTTCACCGCCAGTCGGACGAATTCGTCGTTGGCCCCGTTCATCAAACAGAACGGCTCCCACGGGATCGCCCGCTGAGATGGCGGACCGCGCCACACTGCCCGCCACGTAACTCATCTGATCAATCAGCCTGCGGCCAAAGCCACCGATTCTGGTTCCAACAGAACCGTCGACGAACAGATACACACGCACGGGAACTTCGGATTCGTACTGCCGGGTCATCAGCATGTCGCGCCGAGCTGATACTTTCCAGGCGATTGACTTCGGCGGATCACCCGGGACGTATTCCCGCAGCTCAAGCAACTCTGATCCCATGCCGGCTCGCTGCAGGCGGTGAATGCCGTGCTGCGGCAACGAGTTCATCCGCTTGACCAGCGGCTGAGAATCATTGACGCTGGCGTACGCCGGAAGGACTCGAAAGGTCTGCTTCAATGGAATGAACCGTTCCGTCACGAAAAATCCCTGAGCGTCCTGCAGCCTCAGGCAAATCCCCGGCAGGATCAGTGTGCCAATTCCCCGTGCGCGACCTTCATAGCAAAAGCTGTTCGACGCTGATTTCGAAATGATGGCGTGCTCGTTCTTACCGGAGACCAATTCGAGATTCTCTGACAGACAGTCGCGGATGACGAGCAAAGGACTCACGTGACGATTTCCGGACGTCATTTCGACCGACACCGAAATCCTGCGTTCGGACCAGACGAGTCCCGTGGCTTCCGTTCTGCCGTTCACTTTTCGCGTGAACTGCAGCGCCGGCAGCTCACGCCAGACACGCCAGTAGAACCACAGCCACTCGGCGAACAGCCAGACCAGAATCGTCAACGACGACCATGCCAGCGCATTCTGGTTGCGCAAAATTCCCAGACCGAATCCGGAAATTCCCAGCAGTACCAGCCAGCGACTTCGAGCGGTCATTGTGTTGCTGCTTTAAGGTTGGCGTGGGCGACAAAAGTTGGCCGTGACTCTCCGAGCAAATTCGCCATCCGTGACCGCAGAAACGTTGTCGGATCTCGTCACCTGGATGGACTGCAACGAATTCGCTCCGAACTTGACTCCTGATTCCGAGCGTCAGCTCGCACGAACCATCGAAGATGGCTCACCGTCGATCCAGCACCGGCACGGCTTCAATCACCTGCAGGATGACATCACTCACCGTCCTGCCGTCCATTTCCGCTTCCGGTCGCATGATCAGTCGATGTCCCAGTACGGGCAGACAAACCGCCTGAATGTCTTCGTGAGTCAGAAACCCGCGCCCGCTCATCAGCGCATGAGCTCGACCGGCTTTCATCAGGTTGATGGCGGCGCGAGGACTTGCTCCCAGGACAAGGTCCGGGTGAGCACGACTTTCACGAGCCAGATCGATGATGTATTCCTGCAGCTCACGCGTACCGTAAACACTGTCCAGTTGTCGCTGAATGCCGATGATTTCCTCAGCGCTGGTGACGGCTGTCGTAATTGCCGCCGTGTGACTGTGCAGGTCCAGCATGTCGACTTCCCGGTCTCGCTCTGGATAGCCGACTTCGATGCGAAACAAAAAACGGTCCAGCTGAGCTTCCGGCAGGCGATAGACGCCTTCCTGTTCGATGGGGTTCTGGGTGGCCAGCACCATGAACGGTTCCGGTAGCGGCAGTGTCTTTCCTTCAATCGTCACCTGTCGTTCCTGCATCGCTTCCAGCAAGGCGGACTGGGTTCGAGCCGGAGCGCGATTCAGTTCGTCGCCCAGCAGCAGTTGGCAGAAGATCGGCCCCTTACGCAGCACAAAGTCGCTGGTCTGGCGATCCAGAACCTGAGTGCCGGTGACATCGGACGGCAACAGGTCCGGCGTAAACTGAACGCGTTCAAAGTGGATGCCCAGTGATGTCGAAAACGTACGGCACAGCGTCGTCTTAGCCGTGCCGGGGACGCCTTCCAGCAGCACATGGCCGCCAGCAAGCAATGCCATCAGCAGCTGGTCGGTGACATGATCCAATCCGACAACAACCTGCCTGACCGATTCCAGCGTTCGCTTTCTGAGTGAATTGACTCGTTCAGCAAGTTCATTCGTATTCAAGACAGACACAGTTGGTTTCTTCTGTAAGTTGTTGGAGACCGGAATTCATTGGAAGGACTAAAGGGCGGAAGTCTTTTTCGAATAAACAGTACTCGTCTTTAGACAAAAAAAATCCGTCACTCTCGCCAGCACTTATCGATTCAGTGCAGTTCTGCTCCCATTTGCTGTTCCGAGCGGTAGCTCGTATCCGTTGGCGGTCGGCACCGTCTCAGCAGCTTCCCCTGCCGATGAAGTTGTCGCAGTTGATGGATCGTCTGGCCAATCGTTTCGAATCGGCGGCGTGAAATATGGACCGTCCGCGTGTTTACAGCAAGGTCCAGCACGACGGAGAGTTGATTCCGCGTCGATTTTTCCTGAACAACCAACACTCCGGTGGCAGCGTTTGCGGCCAATAGACGCTGCCAGTTGGCGGGATCCTCCAGACCAGTCAGTTCCTCGCACAGTTCTCTGGCCAGCAGGCTGGACGCAAAACCAAACTCCGCCGACTTTATCTTTCGGCCGGCACTGAGATCGTGAGCCGTCTTCATATCGCGATTGGGCATCGGTTCCTGCGGAGTTGAGCCGGTTGCCGAGAGTTTCCAGATCACGAATGCCAATGCCACGATGGCCAGCAGGAACAGGAATATTCGCCAGTAATACGGTGCACGTGCGTTTCGTGGTCGATTGGCCAGCACTTCGTTCAGAACGTTTGACTGTTCGACGTTCTGAATCACTGAGTTCGCGACGCGCAGCATCGTCTCCAGTTCCGGTTCCGGCATGTTCTCCGGCAATTCCGGTAGCGACGTTGGAGGCGGCAGATTGTTCAGCAAGGGGCTGTCTTCATAGCTACCGAGCCCGGTGCCGTCGGCTACGAACAACAGCCGCGACCGTTGACCTTCACACAGCATTTTGCTGACGTTGATCGCCAAAATTGCATTGTCGCCGTGCCACAGCATTCCGTTTGTGAACAGGCTCTGGTCACCGACAATGATCAACGGACCGCTGGCAGGTGGACTCAGGGTTATTGTGGCAACGACGGGTTTACCGCCAGCATCGACCGGAGCGCATCGTAGCGGCAATCGCGCGGCCACGTCCGGCTTCCGCGCAAACCACCGCGGATTGTCCAGCCAGCCGGATCGATTGACGACGATGCTGTTCACGCCAGTCGTCAGAGGATGATCAGGATCCAGATCAGTGATGTTCAAACAGTCGCGGTGAGACTGATACCAATCACGCGAACGCACGCCAACCACAGGCCCTCTGTGGAATTCACAGATCCGTCCGGCGGAATATTTCAGATCGGACGCCAGGAGAACCGCGCCACCGTTTTCACAGAATGTTTCGATCATCCGGGGATGGATGGTCCGGTCCAGCTGACCCACAATCACAAGGACCGAGTGCTCCGGGTCATTCAAGAGCTCGTTGGCAGATGTTGTCGGATTCAGACCGTTCTGCTCCAGCAGCATCTGAAACAATTCGTAGCGAAAATGCCATTCGTCGTTGGCAGACTGCGTGGACTCCTGCGCCACCGACCTCGGACCTGCGACCAGGATGAACAGTGCCACGAGCACGATGGCAGCACATCGTCGGCTCACGCAGGCATCACAGATTCGCACAACCGCCTGGGTAATTGACCAAACGTGATGGTTCCATGAACCTGGCCCGTTGTGCCCGCGGCCGAACGAGGAGAACTCGTTCACTGTGCCCGAATCCAAAACTCCGCGTTCTCCCGTCAACATGATTCGCACTGCTTCAGGGCCTGACGTGCGGATTGAATCTGCTCCTGGCTGAATTCCGTTTCTTCCGGCAGATATCGAGCCTGTTCGTAAAGCTCCGTCAGGACTTTGACAGCCTGAATATGTTCGGGCCGATCCTGCAACATGTGATCCGCCACCTTACGATGAGTCCACCAGCGCTGCACCTGCCGGGACGGTTGCAGTGCCATGTTGTGGAAGGCGTTCACAACGTCATGTTTCGTCCGAACGTCAACGGCCCGCACTGGCGGTCCATAGGCAGGATCGCCGAAGGGGGTCGCGAGCAACCCGGACTTCCATGCGAACAGTGCGACAATGCCCAGCAGAGCCAGCAGAGTCAGCAGGCCAAAAACATTCTCCGTAACAGCGTCACTGACGCCGACCGGCGTTGATGCCGAAGAATTCTTTGAGGACGCACGTGTTGTTGTGAGATCACTCAGGAAATTCCCTGCCGAACGGCCCAAGCTTCGCATCCCCGAGTCCGAATCGGAACGACTTTTGGTGGGCCTGCCGGTCGCCTGCGAGCCATTGCCTGAGCTGCTCCGTTTGAATTTCGCGTCTTTCGCAATTTCGACGATATCCTCTCGCAGCCCGTCCAATGCGCGAATCAGCGCACGTTCGAGACCTGCAGAGCTGCCCGACCTTGCACCGGTTTGCGACCCGGTCGCTGCGTCTCCCGGACTGCCGGCTGAACCTGATGAACGAATCTGCTGGCGAGCGTCCCTGGCAATTCTTCGGAGCGTTTCTTTGAGTCCACGTCGCTGCAGTGACGATTTGGCGTCCTGTTTGAGTTGCTCGCGTGCCACAGCAGACTCGTCAGGCGCTGACGAGGTTTGATGTGAAATGTCGCCCGGCTTGCCTGGAGACCGTCGTGTCTGTGGCGATGTCGGCGGCCGATTTGGCACAGGCGGCAATGGTCGGTTCTTCAATTCCTTCAAATATTCGGCCACTGTCTTCGACGGAGAATCTGTGCCGCTTCCTGCGTTGTTCGGGCTCCGGCTCCCAGTCCCTGATTGTGCTTCTGCGGACGGTTGATCGTTGCCGACTTCGGTGCTGGTGGTGTCGCCTTCGCGAAACTTTCGATCCTGTTCAATCAATTTGTCCAGCACATCGCTCCACGAATCCTGCGTGTCACCGTCATTAGCGGGCTGCTGGTGCGACGGGGACGTGGACGGCCGGTTGGCGGAAGATGGATCCTCTGCCTGTTGAAGATTCGAGAATTTCTTCATGACTCCTTCCAACGCCTTCTTCAGGACGTCGTCAGACTGGTCGATGTCCTGCTCTGGTTCGGGAGGCTGTTGTTTCTGTCCCGAGGACGATGGAGGATTGCCGGATGGACGATTCTGCGATGGGCGATTCGACGACGGGTTGTCTTTTGATGGAGGCAACAGCGGCATATTCGATCCGGAACCACCACGAGGCAGTTGACGGTCTTTTGCGTACTGTTGCAACAATTGCTGTATCTGTTGCCGAGCATCCGGGTCAGACAGCACGTTCCGAACGACGTTTGGCGGGATGTTATTCAGCAGAGGAAGCAGGTTTTCCGGAACTTCGCCGCCGAACTGCTGCAGCTGATTCAGCTGCTCCAGATCGAATCCCGAGAACTCCCGTGGCTGATCTTTCTGACCCCCAACAAGAGTCTGCAGGTGCCTGAGCATCTGTAGCTGTTGCCCCAGGTCTGACATTCCGCCCTGCGGGAGTTCCAGAATTCGGTGCGATTGCGGCCGGGGCTGCGCGACGGCTGAAGGAGCGACCGCTCCGACTGCTATCAGCAGAAGCCATCGCAGTGTTGCATATCCTGATCGCCGGGCTGATCCCATCCTGAATCCTATGAGCCAATTGTCTCACCGCCAGAACGACGAATGAGTATGCATTATTGCAGTCAGTCGACTGAGGAATACCCGGGATGCCAGCATTTCCGAGGAAAACGGCAGCCTGACGCGGCAGGGCGATAGCCCAAATCGACTGTTTGCGACGGTCTATTCGCGTTACCGCTCGGAAGTTGCCGGCTGGCTCCGATTGGTCGACATAAAAGACACGAGCAAATTGCATCTTCGTTTTATGGAAGACTCGCAGCCGCGTGCAGCTCGTCAATCGCCTGGGGCGATGCGGATTCAAGTACCATGGCAAGTGAGGGGACACGTGACCGGTTTCGAAAGCAGGCCGCGCCACAAAGCGTATTCTCGCGCCACCACGTCCGGACTCATCTGTGATAGTAGCCTGGCATTTCGGCTACTCTACCTCGCTGCCGACTGTCGGAGGCGTTGCCGGAGAAATCTTTATCGGCTGACAATACGGGCAGACACTTCCGTAGTAGACTCGCGCACAACCACCGCACTGTCGCGGTCCGGTGTTGACGACCAGACTTTGCCGAGTAACCCGGAACACGAAGCGCGTGAACACGATTGCTGTCATTGACGCCAGAACCCACGACAGCGGTTGACGCAGATATTCCAGCACAACAACCACGATCAGAAAACCACAGACGGAGGTCACAGCCGCTGTGAACCAGTCCCGAGCTGAAACCGATGTTTCGACGAGCTCCTGATCGTGCAGAAGCTTCAGCGTTTCCTTACGCAGTTCGTCTACCTTTTCCACAGCATCGCTGTTAGTGGCTTGCAGTAGTCGTTCGATGCTGTCCAGGCAACGGTAGGTGTCACGCAGTGAAACCTGTTTCTGGTGAGCCCAGCGATATCGAAACTCACGCAGTTCACTCACAAGGCAGCGTTCGACGAAACCAAGATCATGTCGGAAGACCTGATTCCAGTGGGCCCACATCAGGACAAGTACGACCTGGGCGTCCCATTGGTTTGGGTCAGCAGAGTTGAGGATCTGCGTCACGTTACTGGCTCGTTGCCAGTCGTCGCCCAATCTGCGCTGCAGCATGTCGTCGACGTAGGGAGCAAGGCCCGACGCGAGAATCTGTAGACCGGTTGAGATTGTACCTTTCATGCAACACCTGCTCAGTATTGGAATGCTGAAATAAAGGTCGCAGAATCGTGTCAGGTGGCTAGTCTACCGTTTTGTCGCGACTGCTTCATGTCTTTTTTTGTCGCGACTGTTTCATGTCTTTATTGCTCCGCTTTTTGCGCTGTTTTTTGCGTCGCATCGCTTGTGTCAAAATCGAGGCAACGTTGTGAAAAGGGACACGGGGGCTGTTGCCGAATGTCACCATCGCGACTTTGGATTGGAAAAATACAGACGAAAGCGCAAAAAAAAGGCTGTTACCCATTAGGTAACAGCCTTAAGCGTGTCTCAATTCAACAGTGATGAATTCAACTGTCAGGAACAACTTTTCTTTTTCAGTGCCGCCAAACGCGACTTCGAACGCGCTGCAGCATTGGCATGAATCAGATTCTTTGCTGCGGCCTGGTCAAGAGCCTTGACGACCAATCCGAATTCCTTATCGGCTTCCTCGCGGCTTGGCTCTCCGCTCAGCAGAGTGCGAAACCCCTTGATTTTGCCACGCAGCGTTGACCGCTGCTGACGATTCTGGAGTCGTCGCCCTGTGCTTGTACGAAGATACTTTTTGGCTGCGGGTGTGTTTGGCATCGAGGATTGACGTAAGTTGTTTTAGGTAAACGAGTTGGTCTGCTTGCCGGCGATCACGGGGGGCAAAACCGAAGCAGGGAAGCTTACCGGGTGATCGTTCAGAGTTCCAGCCTGATCGGCAAAATGCAGTGAAAACTGTACCAAAACAGGAAAACCCGCACCCTATGAGACCTATCAAGGCGTTGGTTCAAGGCGACATCATGCCAACTCGCTTCCCTCGCGTGGATTTGATGTTATAGAATCCCGCGTCATGGAAAAAGCTGCTGCGGAGTTGCAGCAGGGTGGCGGACACTATTTTAGAACAATCGGTCAGGACGGCCGAGTCCGCTACACAGAGGAATTCGCTGAAGAAGACTTTCAGCAATATCGGAATGGATTCCGAGAAAGGACTCTGCCATGGAGCATGCATCGCCAGCTCCACACCTGGTGAAGGGGCTTCACCAGATTGTGAACGATCTACACCAAACACCCGATACCGTTCATTCGGGACTCAGTGGTGTGATTTGTGGTGAAACCGAGCTTTTTGGTTGCCGCAATGGTCGCGTCGAATACTGTGGCGTGGATGTCGAGGACCTTTGTGCAGAGGGCTGCTTTGAGTCGGTCATCTGGCTGCTGCTGAAGGGAAGTGCAGCTGACCCCGATGAACTGGCCGACATCAGCACCATTCTGGCCGAGTCTGCGGTCATCGATCAGCCGGTCAGCGAGACGATCGCAACTATGCCGTTGCAGACGCGTCCGCTGGACCTTTTTCCGCTGAGCATTGCACTGCTGTCCTGTTTTGATCCGACCCCGGGGGACCGTAGCTTTGAGGCGTCGCGTTCTCAGTTCTGGCGAGTGATGGCCCAACTGCCGGTGTTGTTGCATGTGGCGTTTGGCGGACGGCTGCAGGAAGGCCGCGCCCTGTCCGGTGATGAATCATCGAAAACACTGTCCTACGCGGGGCGGCTGCTGCAGATTCTTCGCGATGACAACTGCGAGCCAACGCCTGTCGAGGAACAGGCGATGAACGCGGTGATGATCTGTCAGTGCATGACCGAAATGCGCCCAGCCTGCTTTTCCGCCCGATTCTTCGGCAGCGCCGTCAATGACATCGTGGCCGCATTGAAGGCCGCCTCATCGATGTTTGTATCGCAGTTGAGGAACGACCCGTTTGCCTGGTCGTCGGAACGGTTGAAGAGTTTCCGGTCTCCGGATCATGCCGATCGCTGGTGGAAGACTCGGCAGCCGAAAGGCATGCCGTTTGGATTTCACCGCGAAGACGAAGAGGACCTTCGGGTTGCTATTCTGCGGCAACAATCGCGAGAACTTCTCGGCAGCCTGGACAGCATTGTGATGGAATCATCGGCAGCTCGTCTGGAATCTCTACTGGCACGCGAAGGTTTGTTCCCCACGACGGATTGGGCGGCCGCGCGAACTCTGACCCTGCTGAACGTGCCGGAAGACCGAATTTCTCTCGCGATCGGGATTGCACGGATGGTTGGCTGGGCCGCTCAGACAATTGAGCAGCACACCTCTGGCATCCAGCTGCTGCCGAGTCTACGCTATGTCGGCAGCGAGCCGGAATCGATCTGAAACGACCGTCGACTCCGTCACCGCCATCATGCCGAAGCCGTGACACCGATTCGAACCGATGGCGGGAATGCCGTGTTACTCAGACACGGCACGGCCGCAACTCCACTTAGGCGTCCATGCAAAATCCTGTGGTCTGCTCCCGTCGTCCGCAGGATGACCGCAAGAAAACAATTTACATCATGTCCCACGCATTTCAGCAGTGTATTCATCCCGACTGCCAGGCCACGTACGATATCGGTCAGATCCTGACCGCGTGCGAAAAGTGTGGCAGTCTGCTGGACGTTCAATACGACTGGGACCAGATCCCCGTCCCGACATCGCTGCGGGAATTCGAATCCCGCTGGAGCAATCGTCTGAATCCGTTGGACTTCAGCGGTGTGTGGCGTTTTCGAGAGCTGCTTGGTTTTCCCGCTGACGATCAGATTGTGACCATCGGCGAGGGGCAGACGATCCTGCAGCAGAACGATCGACTTGCTGCGTTGATCGGCATGAATCCGGGAAAACTGTTTCTGCAGTACGAAGGTCTGAACCCTTCGGGCAGCTTCAAAGATAACGGCATGACGGCTGCGTCAACTCACGCACGTATGGTGGGCGCTAAAATGACAGCCTGTGCCTCGACGGGAAACACCAGTGCATCGCTGGCCATCTACGCGGGAGTGTCCGGCCTGTTTCAGTGTGTCGTCTTTGTCGGCAGCGGAAAGATTGCCTACGGAAAACTTTCGCAGGCGCTGGACTATGGAGCAAAGACTCTGCAGATCGAAGGTGATTTCGATGACGCTTTGGCCCGAGTCCGCGAACTATGTGCGGAACACCCCATCTATCTTTGTAACAGCGTGAATCCGTTTCGACTGGAGGGTCAGAAGACGATCATGTTCCGAGTGCTGGAAGGTCTGGGCTGGGAAGTGCCGGACTGGATTGTTGTTCCCGGTGGAAATCTCGGCAACAGCAGCTCCTTCGGCAAGGCCTTCATGGAATTGAAGCAGCTCGGTCTGATTGATCGTATTCCCCGTCTGGCGATCATCAACGCCGCAGGTGCCAGCACGCTGGACGAACTAGTGAACAACAATGAACTGCAGTGGAACGAAGGTCACAACAACGCTGACGTCATTCGCAATTACTACGCATCGATGGACAGCGAAGACCGCCGTGCCAGTACGCTGGCGTCAGCCATCGAGATCAATCGCCCGGTCAACCTGGTGAAATCTCTGCGAGCTCTGAATGTTTGCGATGGCGTCGTTCGCAGCGTTGCAGACCAGGAGATTGTGGATGCGCGAGCGTTGATCGCCGCGAACGGATTTGGCTGCGAACCCGCCAGCGGTGCGACCATCGCCGGTCTCAGGCAGCTACGTGCAGAAGGTGTGATCGCTGCCAGTGATCGAGTCGCCTGCATTTTGACGGGGCACCAACTGAAGGATCCGGACCTGACAGTCGCCTACCACACCGGCGATCCTGAAAAGCAGGCCCAAAAACTCCATCCCGCCGGCGTCTACAAAACCCCTCACGCCAACTCACCGATCGCCGTCAGGAATGATACGGCGGCAATTGTCCAGGCTCTGGGTTTGGCATAGGCGGTAACGTGGCACACGGCGATTTCGTGCTGGTCGTCCAGTCGCTGCGGATTTGTCTGTGACAAATGTTATGTGTCCCAGGACACGATTTCTTGTGAGGAAGTCCTTTGTGCCGCGTCAGGTGCCGAATCCAATACCCATTGAACCGAGCACTGCGTAACAGATAAAGACGGCGTACAGTCCACACAGAATGAATGCCTTTTTTCGCGTCAATTCGCGGTTGTGCCACATGATGGCAAGGGTGACGACTGTCAGGACAACCAGCAGGGTTCTCAGGCCAACCAGTCCTGGAAGGGGCTTGCCGTCCTGCAGCAGGCTGACGGGATTCCATCCGGTCAGGTAGGAATTCACCAGAAGTGGAATCGAAAGACAGATACAGACGTCAAAAATATTGGAACCGAAGGCATTGGACACCGCTCCTGAATCATCACCACGCATTGCTGCTCCGATGGCCAGCAGAGTGTCCGGAACCGAAGAAGCGGCAGCTGCCACGATCACCGCGACGAAGAACGTGGGGATGGACAGCTCTGTTGCTATCTGACGCGTGGCATCGACAAGAAAATAGCACGCGATGGCAGCGACCACGGACGACAGGCCGATGACTACCCATGCCGAAATGCTGGTCAGAGGAACGTGGAAGTAGCCGAACAGGACACCTGCGGAATCGGCGTCATCTTCATCATCGGCGTTGTCAATTCCCGCCTTCAGATCTTCCAGTGCTCGTGCGACGAAATTGTACGACACCTTCAGACCGGTTTCGCGAATCTGTTCTGTGACGGCTCCGATTTCACAAGACGTTCCCTGGGCTGTAAAGATCTCCTTGACGGCCACAATTCTAAGCCGCCAGAGTTGTGCATCACGGTATAGCTGACACACATAGACAGCGTACAGGGTCAAAAAGATACAGGCCATCCACCAGTACATATGATCCTGAAACAGGAACAGCACCATCAGGATCTGACAACTGACGCACCACATGCCGTCGCGCGAAATGACTTCGTCATCGACCACGATTGAGGGGCGGTCTTTGCGAAAGTAAGAGATGACAATTGCACAGAACGCCGGAATCAGAATCATGTTGTAGACAGCACTGCCGGCACACGTCGCGATCGTGGCACCGTAGCCTTCAGAGCCTGCCAGGATAGCTGCCTGCTCATCGGACCCGGCCGACGACAGTGCCGTCACCACAAAGAAGATGCCACAGAACAATTCCGGCATCGAACTGGCGATGGCGTCCAGAGTTGCGCCGCGCACGGAACCGGGCACCTTGAGTGTCTCGCCGATATATTGTGCTGCATCGGCGAACGGATCGCATGCTTGTGCAATGACAATGGAAATCAATGCAATTTCGGCCGCAAGGAATGCGAGTCCCCAGCCAGCCCCGAGAAAATGAAACATGATCATCGAGCTGACTGAGACCAGCATCGCCATCAGCCAGATGCGATTCGCTTTTGATGCGATGTCGCGGGTGGCCATCGAACGATCTTCTGACACCTGTATCTCCGGTAATTCCGTGTTTTCGTCTCGGAAACGCTGTGTTGTTCACTGCCTGACTCTATCAGGGAAGGCAGTTTAGGGCATTTTTTGAATTCGTCTGCACACTTCCGGTTGCGGGAATGAATGTTTTCTCTATCAGGACCTGTTCACCAGGGGCACATTTCAGTGGATTAAGCTGTGCGGGGTGGTTCGCCGTGAAATGACAACGTGCCTCTGTCTTACGGTCCGCGGAAGTGCCAGTGCCCGGATTGTTCGTGCCTATGGTGACCGGAGTTTTTTCGTCCTGAATGACTGCGTCGTGGACGGATTTTTGGCAACTGCCGCGCCGAACATGCGTACGAATCACGGGACTCACGTCCCCCGCTCTCCAACCGCGGAATCAGGTCTCAGGCTTGACTGTTGTGGCGAACAACGTGAGTGTGTTGAACATCGTGCCACTTGTTTCAGGATCATTCCATGACGTCCACTGTCTCACGCCGCCACTTCTTCAGGACTTCCGTCGGCACCACAACTACATCGACGACGACTGTTTCACATGCTCGCATCGTTCTCAAACGGCTGCTGGTCATTTGTCTGCTCATTGCGGAGACAACCGCTCTTAACCTGGCTGCAGACGACTCACCGATCAGCCAGCGGAATTCGGCCACGCAAGCACTTCATGAGCTCTTTGATTCCGAGTGGCAGCGAACCTTGCGCGAAAGCCCGACACACGCATCGCAGCTGGGTGATCGCCGGTACAACCGTTTGTGGAGTGACGTTTCTGAAGAGGCCATCGAGACTTCGGCAGCAAAGACTCGGGCGGCCATGGCCAGGTTGTTGCAGATTGACGTCAGTCCGTTGAGTGATGCTGATCGGCTCAACTATCAACTCTTTAAACGAGAATACGAGACTCGCATCGCCAGCCAGCCGCTGCAACTTCAGTTCCTGCCGGTCAATCAACGGGGTGGCATTCAAAACCAAAACGATCTGGCCCGATTGCTAAGCTTCGATACCGTCACCGACTATGAAGACTGGATCGCTCGGCTGAACGCCTTCCCGACGTACATGGACCAGACCATTGCCTTGATGAAAAACGGCATGGCGACGGGAATGCTGCATCCGAAAGTCGTGATGAAGCGAGTCCCCACGCAGATTCGCAAGCAGCTTGTTAAGAAGGCCGAAGACAGTCTTTATTATGCACCGTTCCGCACATTCAAGGTTGAGCTGTCTGAGGCCGAGGCCACAAGACTTCGCAGTGCTGCGAAGGCGGCCATTGAACGGAATATCCTGCCAGCGTACGCTCGGTTTCTGAAATTCTTTGAGGACGAGTATCTGCCGGCGTCATTTGATGACGTCGGCTGCTGGCAGCGTCCCGACGGCCAGCAGATGTATGCCGCGCTGGCGAAGAAATTCACCACCACAGATCTGACCCCGCAGCAGATTCACGACATCGGCCTGAGTGAAGTCGCTCGAATTCGTTCTGAAATGGAGGCGATTCAGAAGCAGGTCGGGTTCGAGGGTTCGTTTCAGGAATTTCTGACTCATCTGCGGTCCGCCCCGCAGTTCTTTTTTACAGACCCCAATGATCTGCTGCAGGCGTACAAAGACTGTTGTCAACGGATCGACCCGGAATTGCCTCGACTGTTTAAACGCATTCCGAAAGCCGCCTATGAAATTATTCCTATTCCGGCTCAGATGGCTCCGGACACGACAACGGCTTACTATCAGCGGCCCTCTGCCGATGGCAGTCGTCCGGGCGGATACTACGTGAATCTGTATCGCCCGCAGGACCGACCGAAGTACGAAATTGAAGCGCTGTCGCTTCACGAATCTGTTCCCGGCCACCATTTTCAGATCGCGTTGGCAATGGAGCTGGATGACCTGCCTGAGTTTCGTCGCTACGGTGGTTACACGGCCTTCATCGAAGGTTGGGGACTGTACAGCGAAAAACTCGGCGAGGAGCTGGGACTGTACAAGGATCCCTATTCCAAATTCGGGCAGCTGACCTACGAAATGTGGCGCGCCGTACGGTTGGTTGTGGATACGGGAATGCACAGCCAGAAATGGAGTCGTCAGGCCGCCATCGATTTCTTTGTCGCCAACACGGCCAAGTCATTGCTGGATATCGAAAACGAAGTCGATCGCTACATTGCATGGCCCGGGCAGGCACTGGCGTACAAGATCGGTGAACTGAAGATTCGTGAGCTACGTGCTTTGGCAGAAAGCGAGCTTGGGGCGAGGTTCGATATCAAGGATTTCCACGACGTTGTCCTCCGTGACGGAGCCGTGCCGCTGGGTGTTCTGGAACAGAACGTAAAGACGTGGATCACAAAAGTTCACTGAACCGGTTGAACGAAATGGCGCTGTCAAACACTGCAAGGTTGGCGTCAGGCCGTTTTTCCGTCAAGGAAGACTACTGTGTATCAGATAACAGCGGTCAGTATTTGTGGCAACGACGAAGGCCGGCAGCACGTGATAGCGGCGTGCCGTGGAAGTTGCGCTGGAGATCGCGCGCCAATTTTCGGAAGTCTGTCGTTCCCGTAAGACGGCAGCGCCGGACGGGTGCTTTTGTGCGTTGTGGCCGTTAATCTGTCCGCATGTCGTTTGCAGGTTTGATCGGAAAAAGAATCGTCGTGACAGGTTCGTCCAGCGGAATTGGGCAAGCCATCGCACTTGAGTGCGCGCGAGCCGGAGCGGATGTTGTTGTCAGTTATCGCGAATCCAAAGATCTGGCGGAAGCGACGGCGACAGGCGTCCGGAAATCGGGTCGTGAAGCGTTAGTGCTGGCGGTCGACGTTGCGGACCCGGTGTCTCGCAGTCAGTTTGAAGAACGGTGTTTTTCCTTTGGCCACATTGATGCCATTGTCAACAACGCCGGCGCTGATCTGTTGACTGGTGACATGAAAGAAGCCGACTTTGGGACAAAGTTGCGGACGTTGCTGGACGTTGATGTCGCCGGGACGATCGAAATGTCACGAGCTTTCGGCCGTCGTTTTCGTGAACAGGGAAATGGCTGCATTCTGAACATCGGCTGGGATCAGTCGGACCGGGGCATGGAAGGCGACAGCGGCGAGCTGTTTGCTGCGACCAAGAATGCCGTGATGGGGTTTACTCGCTCGTTGTCGCTGAGCCTTGCTCCTGACGTGCGAGTCAACTGCATTGCTCCAGGTTGGATTAAGACTGCCTGGGGCGACGGCGCCAGCGACTACTGGCATCAGCGGGTCCTTGATGAGACGCCGCTGCAGCGGTGGGGGCTGCCGCAGGACATCGCCAACATGGCTCGGTTTCTGCTTAGCGAAGACGCAGCGTACATCACGGGACAGATCATTAACGTCAATGGCGGCGCGGTACGGTGACGGAAAACCGAACATCAGAAGTCGGGAATTCGACCATTCTCTTCGTCAGCGGACGTCTGGCTGAATTCGGCTTGCGGGAGACCGTTGCTGAGTTGTCACAGCGACTCGGATTTCGCTACGAAGTCGCAGTGCCCGGGGTTCAGGTGGCTGCGTTGCTGCACGTCAACCTGCTGCAGAAACGACTGCATGTGCCGACGGGCGTTGATCGCGTTGTTCTGCCCGGCTGGTGCCAGGGGGATCTGTCCCGACTGGAACAACAATTCGGCGTGCCCTTCGAACGTGGGCCAAAGGATTACCGCGATCTGCCTGAGTACTTCGGCCTCGGTGCGAAGAAAGAAGTCCGCCTTGAGGATTACTCGATCGACATCATTGCTGAGATCAATCATGCCACACGGATGTCTGTTTCAGACGTCGTCGCAGAAGCGCGGGCCATGTCGGACGATGGTGCCGACCTGATTGATGTGGGTTGCGTGCCTGGCGAAAGTTGTCGTTCCGTTGGCAAAATCGTGCGGGCACTGCGGGACGAAAACCTGCGTGTGTCGATCGATAGCTTTGACCGTTACGAAGTGGAACTGGCCGTCGCGGCCGGTGCAGAGCTGATTCTCAGTTGTAATCACACGAATATTGATTGGGTGACGGACTTTGGTGTCGAAGTCGTTGCAATTCCGGATACGCCGTCCGACGCAGAATCGCTGGATCGGTTGATCGAACAACTTTCCTCGGCAACAGTTCCGTTTCGAATTGATCCGATCATCGAACCGATCGGCATGGGATTCACCGCGTCATTGCGGCGCTACATGGACGCTCGGCAAAAGTACCCCGACGTGCCCATGATGATGGGCATCGGGAATGTTACGGAACTGACGGAAGTGGATTCTGCCGGCGTAAATATGTTGCTGGCTGCCGTCTGCGAAGAACTCGGCATCCGAAGTGTGCTGACGACTCAGGTGATCAACTGGTGTCGAACGGCCGTCGCCGAATTCAGCGCTGCACGTCGGCTGATCGCTCATTCCATCAACAATCACGTCATTCCCAAACACATCGATTCGTCGTTGGTGATGCTGCGGGATGCGAAGCTCAGGCCGGAATCCGAAGACTCACTGAACGCACTTGCGGCCGCATTGACGGATCCGAATTTCCGGATCTTTGCGACGTCATCAGAAGTGCATTTAATGAACAACGCAGGGCATTGGCATGGCGACGGGCCGTTTGAAGTCTTCACGTCGGCACTGAAAGCAAACAAGGACGTCGATACAGGTCACGCGTTTTATCTGGGCTACGAGCTGGCTCGCGCAGAAATCGCTCGATTCCTGGGAAAGCAGTATACTCAGGATGAGTCGCTGCAATGGGGAGTCCTCGGAGAGCTTCCCGGATCTTCTTCCGTCCGTCATGGAAGCTCCGACGAAGACAACGGCGGGACGTGATGGTCACGTGATCCGTGTCGCTTTGAATGGTTCGTTTATTCTGTTTCGCTTTACAGCGAATTTCGCTGGCTCATGGCCGCGGTTCTTGTGTTTCGATAGCAGAACGACTGCCCGCCACGAGCCAGAACTGGTTCCGTTAATCTGTAAACTGCTTTAGCTGTGTCAAACCGTCTCTTTATTCAAAATCTGGATGACCACCTCGACATTGTCGAGACTGTGAGACGATTCGCCGATCAGTCATTCCTGGTCGTTTTTGACAGCGAAAGTCCCGGTCGACACCCGGATGCTCGGTACACCATTCTGACGGCCGATCCCGTCGACGTTTGTCAACTCGATCGCTGCGATCACGGAGACGCGTCATTCGAGAAATTACGCGAGTGGACCAGCCAACTGCCGCTGGTGGAGTCGGGAAATGCTCCACCATTCTGTGGCGGCATTGCCGGGTTGATGTCTTACGAACTTGGTCACGCCTTTGAAGTTCTTCCCAGAGTCGCCGTCGACGAGTTTTCAACGCCGGCTCTGACTGCCGGGTTGTTTGACTGGGCTATCGTCTGGGATCGTGCCGAACATTCCGTTCGCCTGTGTGTCCTGCAACTCGAATCCCTTGTCGCTCCGGAAGAAAGCCAGCGACGGCGGACGGAATGGGTGCTGGAGAGACTTGGCTGCGACGCGGAGCGGCCCGCCAGAGGCAGTGATGGTCAGGCTTGCTGCGAATTGTCGGCAAAGTATCCGCTGGAAGGTTACCAGGATGTCTTTTCCAGTTTCTCCGCGACGCAATACATGGCTGGTGTCGAACGAGTGATTGAGTACATCCGGGCGGGCGATATTTTTCAGGCCAATCTGTCTCAGCAATTGACGACGCCGTGGACGAAGTCCGCTTTCGATCTCTACTGTCGAGTGAAGCAGCACAATCCCGCACCGTTTTGCGGTCTGTTTCAGCACAACGACTTTGCTGTGGTCAGTGCCTCGCCAGAACGTTTTCTGAAAGTCAGCGATGGTCGCCTTGTTGAATCGCGGCCGATCAAGGGAACGCGCCGCCGACACCGTTCACCTATCGCCGATCTGTTCACCGGCAACGCATTGTTCGCCAGCGAAAAAGACCGCGCGGAAAATGTCATGATTGTCGACCTGCTGCGCAACGATCTGTCGCGAGTGTGTCGGCCCGGGTCAGTTAAGGTGACGGGGCTGTGTGAGATTGAAGTGTTCGAAACGGTGCAGCACCTCGTGTCCACAATTGTTGGCGAGCTGCAACCCGGTCATGACGTCTGGCATCTGTGTGCGGCGGCAATTCCCGGTGGTTCGATTACCGGTGCTCCCAAAATTCGAGCGATGGAAATTATCGCAGAACTGGAACCTACAGCACGTGGCGCTTACTGCGGGAACATGTTTTATCTGGGACCGAACGGTGACTTTGACAGCAGCATTCTGATCCGCACTTTCACGCTGAAAGGCGGTGTTGTGCAGTTTCCCGTGGGCGGCGGAATTGTGGCGGATTCGGAACCGGAAGACGAATACCAGGAAACACTTCACAAAGCGGCCGGCATGCTGCAATCCGTGGGACGGGGCTTTCCTGTAAAATGAGTCGACCCTGACCGCGTCTGTTTCCTAATCGTTAAATCCGGCAGCGACGCTCTCTCTTACACATTCCGGCGATGTTTGATGTTTCTGTGCAGAAAGCCCGATTCCGGTTGTCATGCGCAACGACTCGATTCTGTCATTCGGCCGATACAAACACATGCCGGCCCCGCTCAGCGCTTTACCGCTTCTGCGGAAAATCGCTTTCCCGTGATTGTCGCTGGCACACTCCGTCGGACGAAACACGGAAGCCACAATGCCGAACCGAATCGCCGTTTTACTCACCGCAGTTTTTCTTACCACAGCCTCGTCATTCTCTCTGGCGAGTGAAGGCTGGTACGAATCATACGAAGCCGCCCGTGATGCAGCAGAGCAGCACGAGCTTCCTTTGCTGATCCACTTTCATGCCTCGTATTGCGGTCCCTGTCGGCAAATGAGTCAGCAGGTATTTTCCAATCGTGAGGTGCAGCGACAGTTGAGTGAGGGGCTTGCCGCCGTGGAAATTGATGTTGCGCGGGATCCTGCCATTGCTGCGCAGTTTGGTGCGTCAACAATACCGCGTGATGTCGTGGTTTATCGCGACGGAACGACTGAGACGCTAAATGTAGGATTCAAATCAACGCTGGCTTACATGTCGTTGTTAAGGCGCGTCGCGGCGAAAGGAGCACAGTCTCCCGCGCCACGTGTCGTCGCCAGTACACGGATTATTGGCCTTGAAGGATTCTGTCCCGTGCGTCTGTTGAGGGACCGGGAATGGGTTTCCGGTCGCGAAGATCTGACAACGACCTACCGAGGCATTACCTACTTCTTCAGCACCGAAGAACTGCGGAAACAGTTCCTGAAAGCTCCATCGGATTATGCCCCCCAGAACATGGGGTGCGATCCCATCGTCCTGCTGACGGATGACCGCGCGGTGGCTGGGAAAATCAGATTTGGTGCGTTTTTTGATGATAGACTATATCTGTTCAGTTCTGAGGACAATCGCGTCAGTTTCAAGCAGAGTCCGCTGAAGTACACGCGGATTCGTCACGCCATCAGAGTTGACGATCTGGTGGGTCAGCGTTTCAACTAATGCGGGACGGCTCGCACTCAGATTTGAGCTTTCGCTCGGAGCTGCTGGTCTGCCTGCATTGGTAGCTGCGACATAGTGTCTGCGCAACATGCGCAAGTCAGCTGGCCATTCTAAATCGTGGTCAGGCCACCGCAAATGGGTGGTCTTTCCCGGTCATATCTGACGACAGTGGCGGTGGATTCTTCTGTGTTTGCAGAGTACCCAGTCAAAAAAAACACAAACCCTGCAAAATGTAGGTGCAGATATCGCAGAGATCGATTGACACAGCAAACCGTTAAGTTAATACTAAGACCAATTGAGTTGCTGCTGATCGCGGGTTGCCCGCACTCAGCCACCACACAAGTAAAATCTTCGCGTATTCTCGGAGCTCACACAGGCAGCTCCAACAACTGACGAAGTCCCCCAGAGGCGTGACCGGTGCCTTAATTCCGGTTGTCATCGAGGACGATGATGTGTCCTGGTGACACTTCCCGGGGGTGATTTGTCAGATTGTCACTTGAGGGATGCGACTGCCTCCCCGTTTGCCTCTGCAAACAGGTTTCTCGGTGATTCGTTGTCGAGTGGCATGAATCCCTTAGCCTGCCCGAAAGGGTTCGTTTTTCGCCTGCCAGACAGGCTCTCTGGTTACTGACCGTTCGCGAATCAACAACATTCGCTGTATGGCACGAGTTGCATCGCCATATTGCCCTTTGATGTTGTGGACTCGTCAATTTCAACGACGTGGGCAAGCATTTTCTCGCTTTGCGCCGCTTTTGCCACGTTTCTATATTTCGTACAGGAAAATAGGGTTTCCTATGCCGACAAGCAGCTCCAGTGCTGAAGAAAAAACTTCACCAGCACGCAAGACCAAAGCTACTGCCACACGAAAAAAGGTCACTCGCACTCGTCGCAAGAAGACTGAGGATGAGGCTCCGGCCGAAGCAGCAGCGACTGAGGATTCCTTCGGAGACGGAGTCGCTGAAGACGCCCCCTCAGCAAAGCCAGCCAAAAAGCGTGTTGCTCGAAAACGGGCGCCTGCTAAGAAAAAGAAAGTCGAAGTCGAACAGGACTTTGCTGACGATCTTGCCAAGGCTCCGCCCATTGATGATACAGCAGCCGTGATGGAAGAAGCGCGGGCCGCAAGGTTTGAGGACCACGGTGCGGATATGATTGATGATACGTCCGACGACCGAAATGGTTCCGGTGACGTTGGTCGTTCCGGTGCGTCAGGTGACGAAGGTGGCTCGGGCGACGGCGGCAGTTCGGAAGACTCGGAGAGCAGTGACGACAGTGATCGTCCGCGCCGGCGACGAAGAAGACGAAGACGTGGCCCCAAGCCAGAGGGTCAGGGCGGGGCTCCAGGTGGTGGCGGCGACCCTCGTGGCGGCGATCCTCGTGGCGGCGGTGGTGGTGATACGCGTGGAGCCGTTGGAGCCGTTGGTGGCGGTGGCGGCGGTGGTGGCGGTGGCGGTGGCGGTGGCGGAGGTCGCGGTGGAGGTCGCGGCGGAGGTCGCGGCG